>NZ_QRKI01000014.1:0-62420 GCF_003471885.1 Bacteroides sp. AM16-24 | reverse complement strand
ATTATAGTATTATCCTTTTCTGCTGCTGCTTTCTCTGCTTTCTCTGCTGCTGCTTTCTCTGCTGCTGCTTTCTCTGCTGCTGCTTTCTCTGCTGCTGCTTTCTCTGATAATAAAAAGCCTGCGCCAAATATACTTTTCTTTTGTTTCTTTTGGCTGTCAAGTCTTCCAATATGATAAATATCACTTTTCTTAATTGACATTGAAACACCACGCTCCACACACCATTGTACATCAGACACGGTAAGTACTTCGTTGGGATATTTATATTTCGGAAGATTAATTTTCTTCAATTTGTTTATTTTTTCCAACTCTCTGTAAAGATACGGGTCAGACATAACCATGATATCCTCAAATAAATTAGTAATAAACGAGGTCTTTACATTTGCCCCATTTTCATACACTATGGACGCACCCACTACTATTCTAGTACATTCCATCCTTGCAGAAAACAATGTCATGTGAGGAGCGAATAGAAAGAACTTGATACCATTCTCTATATAAAATTTTGCAATTTGCGCAAGGATAGAGAAAGGAGGGTTATCGATTACAACGCAGCCTGCCGGATATTCGCAGTTTTCATAATCTCCACCGGGATAGAACGGACGTACTATTTCCGAGTCTTTTATGTTGCATTTATATGAAACGTATTTCAAAACACAATTATAGACTTCGGGAGGCGTGAAGCAATCATCTGTAGTTTTCTTTGTTTTGAACTTATCAACAAACCCCTCATAATCTTCAAAAAGTGTTTTCTCTTTTTTCCTTAATGATGGTTTTATAAAAAAAACTTTATTTCCGAACATATCTACTTTTTCATTCATTACTATCTTATTTTGAAGGTTAATACTTCTTCCCGTGCATCTTCTTACGGAGTTCGTTATATCTCATTTTTTGTTCGATGTGCCAAAACATATCTATTTCAAGATGCTTTGCAAGTCCAAATATATCAAGTAGTAGCATATCAGGAACCATACAAGAACGACTAATAACATTAATATTGGAGGATATAGATACTGTGATGTGCATGATTGATTCAGTGAAAGTTTTATGTTGGTAAGTTATAGCATATTCACCAATCGTTGCATCATCAAAAGCGTCTGTATCAAGTTCAATTTCTCTAAGTCCATATAGGTCTAACAGCCGAATAGCAGCATCAGCGAGTTCATCAGGAAGTGAATCTTTTACATTCTTTTCAAAAGAACTCTTAAATCGCTTTTCTTCTTCCACTAATTCGGGATAACGATTATAGTCTATGTTAAAACGTAACTTACATTTTTTCCCTAACCTACCTTTCCTATCCGCTTCCACAGCCTCCATAAGCTCGCATATTACGAGACAAAGGCAGTGTTCGTTACTTAATTCTTCATCGTGAAACCCATGTTCACAGGCGATTTTATATGCTCTATCACGAAGAGCGTTCAAATCAATTTTACTCATATCTTTCTTGTTTTTATTTTGAATAACTCTTTTTATTTGAGGTGCATAAGTTAAGACCCGCAATTCCCAACCTGCAATCATCGCAGTAAGTTTGATCGCCTCTATCTACACATAGCCTATCTCTTACTACTTCTGATTTAAGTAAGTTGATTACATTTTCAAGCTCTGCATTTTCTTCTAACAGGCTGTTTCTAATTTGCTCGTACTCTTTTCGGGGCATTAAAGCCTTATATTCTTCCTCTGATAGAATGTATTTCATACTCGTTATTTATCTTGTATTGAGCCATACGGTAGATATTCAACCACCGTATGACAATATTTATTTCTTCATTAAGTCGATACGTTTTTTCAGGGTAATAAGGTAGTCGTGCATCTGTGTTTTTTGCAACTCCATTAAATCAACCTGATTTTCACCGGCTATTTCAACAGCATCTTTTCGGCCAAGAAACAGGACTAACTTATTATGTTTGTCCATCAACTCATTATATTCGATATACATACGGTCAAGAGGTGTATCAGCTACATTGTATGCCTTTTCAAATACATCTTTAGGACTCCAGCTTTCATATCCGTCTTCATAACGGACATGATAGCCGGGCTTATCAAAATCTTCTGCATAGATTCCTTCTCTAAGCAAGTGTTTCCCAAACGCATCACCTTTTGTCATAGGTTCAGCTTCAATCTGTTTTGTTCCAATGTACTTTTTCATATCAAAAATTTATGTGGGTTTTACAAAGCCGCCCAAAGCTTATTTCTATTCAATTTTGAGTTATTTAATAAGTTTATAAAATACCTGAACTACATCCATATAGCCATTTTTCCCTTTACTAAATGAATAGACAAAGTGAGATTTATCTACGTCTTTAAGTTGTAATAAATCTGCAACTTCTTTTTTTGCCCATTCTTTGGGTTTGATTATTCCATAGTCAGCGACATAAGTATAACACCATCCTAATTTTCGCATGGTAGGCTGTATGATTTCTTTAGCCCATCCTTTCACCCCGTCATTAACAAAATATAGTTTAGGAGTCTCACGTTTTTTAAACGTCGGCCAGCTTTCTAATTTATAGTTCATTACTTTCTTATTTTGAATTATTGACTATATCCATTTTCCGCTATGACTTGTGGGGTATCTACATTTGCTGTCAACACAGTGGATTCCATCCATCCATCTTCACCGTAACACACATCATAAATCTCATCCTCAAACTCATACCACATCCAATCACATTCTTTGTCTTCTCTGAAAGCCTTTATAGCTTCCTCTTTAGTGTTGGCGGCTACCAATATCATTCCACCTGAATAGCCACCATTTCTTACGTTTATGAATACTTTCATTTTTTATTTTTCTAAGCTGACATAGCCCATAAGATCGTTTTTCATCTTATCTTCTCCATAACGATCTGTATAGATCTTTGTATTGGAAATCAGTTGATTATACAATCCTTCGACTGTTTTAAGAGAAGGTGATTTCATATTCCGTTCTTCACAAACATCACATAACATCCTATGAATTGCCGCTTTACTATAAGCAACTCCTGAACGCATAAAATGACAAACCATAAGTTTATATGTGTCATCATATATTTTGGGACGACCGCTTTTCTTCTTTTCTATTACAATAGAAGAAATACCATCTTTCCGCGCTTCTGAAATAAGATGTCTGAAACGTGATTCACTGATCTTATGGGATGGGTATATTTCATTGTAGGCTTTACATCCTTCTTTTACCGGATGCTTTATACCCGGTAATGAATAGTAGGTTTCAATAAAATAAGCCCAAACAGCATGCTTTCTTGCATATTCAGTTGATTTATAATCAGATATCCCAAGTTTTATGTATAAATTACGGTATTTGATAAAATCACACTCATAGGCATATTTCATTCTGATAAAGATAGTATTACGTAAACCATCTTTCTTTAAGCATTCCTCACAATCTATCATTTTTATTCTTTATTTTTTATGAGCCTCTTAAATATATAAGAGGCTCGATTTTTCATTTTCTAAAAAATATATCTCCTAAAATACTTCTTGCCGTGTCATCACTTGTCAAGCGAATATATCGGAAGAAATTCTGTTCTGAACGATGACCGGTGAGTTTCATTATCTCAAACGTATTCATTCGGCCAGTGAGGTACATATTAGTTGCAGCAGATCGGCGAGCAGTATGACTACTTATCAATTCCCATTTTTCGCGGGTAACCGTTATCAGTTTACCACCTTTGGTAAATGAATAAGTAACAAGATCATTCAAACCGATTTCTCTCATTATAACTTTCAAGTATTTGTTGACATACTGAATGCAAAGCCCACATGGAATAAAACCATTATACTTAGCATATATTTCTTTCACATAGGCATGCAATGGTATTTTGACATCAACATTCGTCTTCTTTGTCCGTTTGACCAGATAATCGCCTTGAAAATTATCTTTTGTTAAGGTGGAATAATCAGAGTAGCGCAAAGCCGTAAGGCATCCAACTATAAATAAATCCCTGATTCTTTCCTTCGCTTTCCGCCTATCCTGTTTCTCAAACTTGTAGTAGTATATCCTTGTGATTTCATTCATTGACAAGAATACAGCATTTGTAGGCTCGCATTTCAAATCAATTTCATCATAGGTATTATCCACTGCATAGTTGTATTGCGAAGCTCTACGAACAAGCGTTTGAATCTTCTGGATATATCCTACTATTGTATTATGTCTAAGTCCTTGGTCCTCCAGATAAATTATGAAATCATCCAGAAACTCGGCTGTTACAGAGTTAGTAAATATATCACAGTCAAATTCTTCGGAAAAAGCATCTATATGCCTTATAATTGCGTCATAGACCGCTGCATAGTGTTCAGACTTACGTCTGCTTCTCTTTTCAAGCACTTCCCGGGCAAATGAAGTGAAATATACACCTTCTATTGGTTTAGCCTGTCGGAAGTGATTAATGTAGTCTTTTCTTGGCTTAGCCTCAAGGACCGGATAAGAAACTGTTAATGCTGCTTTGGCTATTCATTTTTAAAGTTAAAATTTAATTTTATAAAAACACATCATTTACACTCAGAGGTTGGTAAGTATGCCTGTCATACATACGTGCTTTCAACAAATCGCATAGCATGTAGACAAATGATCCTGCATCCGGATTATTCATATTAAGAAATATTGCTGTCAGTTTATCAGTCTTGGCAGCCGTTTCAATCAGGTCACATGGTTTTCCGTAATACGTCCAGTAATAATGTACTTGCGCCAACGAACTATCCTCAATCCGTATAACAAGCTCTCTCGGCTCACGGTATATCATATTTCCTCCTTTCCTTTAAAATAGGGCCTTACCTCACCATCTGGTATCCATTCCACGGTAACAATCCCTTTCAACTTACCAGTTCCACCACATTGAGGACAAGGTTTCTTCACTCTTTCGGTTATAATTTCCGGATCAAGGACATACCCATTTCCATTACAACATGTACAGTCATAACCGGTAAAACAACCGACCGTCTCTTTTCCTACCCCGAAGAGAGGTGCTGTAATCAGCACCCCGTTCATTTTCTCGCTCATATCATTCAATATAATAGGTTTGCACAAGACTACGATTACGATATATGTGAATCACAGTTTTACCTTCATCTGTACGAATCTCAGTAGTAACCTTCTCCGCACGTATGCTACCGTGTGAACGTTGGACCGCTATCTCTGCATTAATGAAAGCCTGTAGATTCATAAAATCCCTTTCGTTTCCCTGCAAAGACATTTTTCCTGTAGCATTTTCCACTGCTTTTTGTACGGCAAGCAGCCAATGAGGCTTGTCATTTGGAATGATTGAAGTATACTTTATATGTGCCATAGCTTTACATCGCAGAAAGTGAAAGTGGAAGAGTCATGGCACTTCCATTTTCATCTTTTATTTCCACCTGGATAAATTGACAGGTGGGAACAGGACGGTAAGCCGCCTTGATAATATTTATGCCTTCAATAAAGCGGATATCCTGGGTCTTTACTGCAAGACGTTCCAGTTCCAACACTTTATTGGCTTTCAGCGCACCTTTTCGATCCTTGGCAAGCAGACTCATGACAGTTTCCACAAGATTGGCGGAGTTGTCGTCCTTAGCCAAGGTTCCCAGATATTCCTTCACTATTTCAATACCTGCTTCTACGGTATCGTCCCAGCCTTCATTAACGCGATTGCCCAATGTAATACGCATCACGCCGTCAGAAGTCGTAAAGGTGTCGCTTTGACGGTCTCCTTTCACTTTAAATAGCTCGTTCTTCATGTTGATGACTGCGGAAAATTCATTAAAAACCTCCTGTTTGTTGCGCATCATTTCGGACGATAGTTTCTGGAGTTTCGTCACGCATGCCTTTACCGTAGCATCCACCAATTGCTTGTATGCCTCACGTTCCTGTTCGATACGATTACGCTCTGCCTTTTCTTCGGCATCCAGTTGTGCCTTCAGGGCGGCACGTTCTTCTGATGATAATTTTGATAAATCCATATTTTTTATTTTTATTGGGTTAATAATCTTTTCTTTAAACAACGGCAACTTTTCTTTTTATATCCCTTAACTTTTACTTGTTCTGTGGACTGTTCTGTCACCTTCCCGACTTCATCACGCCTCACTCTATTCTGATATAGTTCAACCCGGTATTCAGCCAGCATTCTTTCATATTCAGAAATTGTTTGGGGAAGGCTAAGACGTTCTTCAAGATCATTTAAACGCTTATCACTTTCTTTGAGCCATTCTTTAAGATTGGCGCGGTGCTCGGCATTCGCAGAGCGTATTTGCTTACCTGTTTTATCCATCAATCGCCTCCTTTCCTCTTGATCCCTGTGATGATATCACGCATCTGTATCTTCACAGCGTACAACTCATCTACTGTCATTCGTGAAATGGGTTTACGGCATTTGGCATACTTCCGAGTCCATGCACTAATTTTTGCCTTATTCATTTCTATATCTTCCGGACTATCCAATTCTGAATAGTCCTTATTCAGAAAAGGTATTTTAAAGGACAAGGCATAAATTTCATGAACAAGATTACGGGCTTCAACCTGTAGCAAAGCCACCTCCGGCCTTCTACTTGCATACAAACCTGCAAGTAGACTTTTCGCTTCATCAAGAGTCAATTCCTTGGTACTTTCCACATTACGGTTTATCTGACTGTTGATATATTCTATGCGATCATTTCTGTCTGTAATGCCAATCTTACGAAAAGCAGCATGTAAAGCGGCAATCTGTTTATTACTGATTCCCCGGGTAATCGTTGTCTTCATACGCATTGTCTTTTAAAAGTTCCAAATTCATTTTCTGATATCCTTCTTCCCATATGATGTAATACCCCTTGGGACCTCCCTTGCCACGTCCCATATAGGTTGCCTTAAATTTGTCTATGTAAATCCGTTTAAAGGAGTCACGTTTTACGTCATAGGCTACCCGGCCGTCAACCTCCCTACCATCCACATGAGAGATGAATATAAATATCTTACTCCTGTACTTTTTACGAAGAGCTATCACATCCTCGGCACGTACACCAAATTGGGCGACAAAATACTGTATTGAATCGATAAAGATGACATCAGGACTGCGCTGACGACTCAGGTATTCATCCAGATCCTTAATACCGTCAAAGCTATCGCTAAGGATTATCTTGCTGATCCCACTTCGGATTCCTGCCTCCCATATTTCCTCCTTAAAGTCTTTGCTGTATCCCATTTCCAACGGAATGAACATCGTCCGGAATCCCATTCTGTCAAACTCCCGGGCCATAAGCAACGAAAAATGGGTCTTTCCTTGCCCCGATTTTCCATAGATTATCCAAATGCCGGACCTTTCCGGTCTTCCGAAGGCCTGATACCATTCACCTTCGAAAGGAATAGGATCATGTTTCATATCTTCGACGTTCTTCAAACTTAGCACTTTCATACAATCTCCCCATTTTGAAGCTGTTGATGTATCAGTTCATTTTCAATCATTACGGCAATCTCACGTAAGTCGTCACAGAAATACACTTGCCTACTCTTATCTTCTGAAGGCTGTTTCAACTGCTTATCCAGTTTCCCCCAGATATAAGCCAGAAGTGCTTTATCTGTGATTCCATTGGCTTCACACATGGCACAGGTATCTTTTTTGGTCGCCCCCAACAAAGAGATGTAATTACGGCCGAAACGGCTGTCAACTTCATCATATCCCTCAATTCTTCCTACATAGCGTTTGATATTGCGTTCCAAGGTCTCGGTTCCGGCAACCAAAACGCCCAGACGGTGTAAAGTGTCATCATACAAAGGAATAAAGGTACAGATTGCAGAATGGGACAATTTCCCGGCATCATCCAGTATCAAAACCGGATTCTTGTCCGCCATGCGGTTAAAATGAGAGACAACCAATTCCAATAGGTCATCATTATCCATGTAGCGGGTAACTGATTCTCCCAGGCATATAGCAAGCTTGGTAAGGAACTTGCGGGCTGTCCATTTACGACACTTAAGATAGATGACGGAGTTGTCCATGCTGAGATTATACAAGTCCACCAGAGACTGTGTCTTTCCACTTCCTGAACGAGAGGAAATACATATCCATTTCCGATTACGCTTTGCCACATTGAAAGCTGTACGTATCTGGCGGTAACTTGTAACACTGTCTACGATCTTCCATGTATTCTCATAAAAATTCAATGCGGAAGCTATTTTCTCGGCAAGAGCATTCTCTTTAGCACCGTACTTGCCACTTCTGAACTGGGACATTGCAGCATCAGAAACACCGCATTTACGCGCAATCTCCGCTGCCGAAGCTCCACGCTTGATAAGATTCTCGATATACTGTTTTAATCCTTGGTTATCCATTTTTAAACTGATTTTAAAAGTTATTTTAATTATCTTGAAAACTGCATGTCAGCTTGATTGAACTCATAATCATCGTCATCATAAACGGCTGCCGGCTGCATGTCCTGGGATGTGAGTTCTTCAAATTCTGCCTCGTCAGCCTCTTTTCTCATCCTTTCACGCTCATCCTTATGCTGGCCTCTGCTGTTTGTTATCAGGTAACGGTCAAGGAGAGTGTTGTTTATTAACTCGGGAATACGTTGATGAATACATTTGATGCGTTCGTCAACGCATTCCTCCTTATCCGCAATATGCTTTTTCAGCCTATCATTGAAGTCTTTCACCTTATTACGATATTCAAAATGTTCCGGTTTTTGGTCGGTCAGAGCCATCGGAACTTTCATACACCGCTGCATTATATAGCGAAGATTCCCAATTTCTTTACCCGCATCTTTCAGTCCCTTACGTACCGCATTGCTGATAAGTACCCGACTCATATCTTCGGGATCATAACGGACTATCCAGTCTTCGTTATAATGTTCTCGCAGGGAAATGTCGAAGGTATCGTAATTAATGCGCTCGCCCTGAATTTCCAAGCGAAGGCCGTCACCATTTACATGGTTGGTCCGCCCGCTGGTTTCTCCCATCAACAACAGGTATTCCTCATCGCTGAAAGGCAATTTGGAAGAATCCCCGGTTCTTTCCCAAGCTGCCATAAACTCTTCCAGATGTTTTGCCCGTTCCGCCTCAATCATGGCTTCTATCTGCCCGATGCAAGTCGCTTCGTCCGGAACCATCTTGCGATGCTCGTTCAACATCTCCAGGTTGGGCTGGTTCTCTTTTCGGGATGTGATTCCATAGCCGGACCAGTTAGCCTGCTTTTGGCAATACTCCACATTCAGATAGTGGAAATATGGCTCTATGATTTTCGCTTTTGCGTTAAACTTTGCTGCCGGCACATAGATATGGGACATAGCCTGATAAAAAGGCGTTATGCTTCCATTACCATAATTATCACTCTGCAAATTCAGAGGCTTGTAACGCTTCCCGAACAGTTGTTTTGTATGCCGGATGGCGTTGCGAAGCGCTTCACGGATCAGGTGGGAAGACTCATTGTCTCCAATAGCATATCCGACAGGGTACTTGCAACTGGCATCCAGCACAATAACCGCGGTCTTACGATGGGTGTAATTGGTAACTTTGTATCTTTTTTCGTTTCCATTCTCATTCTTTGCCCTGATGTCCTGTTTCTGGTACAACAGCTCAACCTTCCATCCGTCCAGCGTCCAATAAGTAAGGGCTTGCGTCGGAGCTGTACGATGTATCTGCATCATCCGGGTGTTGGCGACAACCTTCTTGCCACGACGTCCGGACATCGTGGTGAGCTCCATCTTCTTTTTATACCCATCTACAGTGACCGGGCTGCTGATAACCTTC
This sequence comes from Bacteroides sp. AM16-24, assembly GCF_003471885.1. Taxonomy (NCBI): domain Bacteria; kingdom Pseudomonadati; phylum Bacteroidota; class Bacteroidia; order Bacteroidales; family Bacteroidaceae; genus Bacteroides; species Bacteroides sp. AM16-24. The sequence continues at coordinate 52,735 of NZ_QRKI01000014.1, read as the reverse complement.
AAACCCATAACTTCAGCCACCTTATTATACTCATCCATAATCTGTTTACTGTTAAGATTATTATGTAAAGAGATTAACTTGTGAAGTATTGCTTCTCCATCTTCATCCTGTACGATAGCGGCAGACTTATTCCCATAATTCTTATGGATAAGAGACCGATAGCCTTCTTCCTTGCTTATTCTCCGGGCAGCTTCATACTGGCAACATTTACGTCTGAGAGATGCGGCGTTCTTCGGCAATGTATGTGGGAAAAGAGGCTTTCCAAGAGGGTCCCGTAATGTAAGCAGGTCATTGCTGAGATTACAGAGACGTTCCCACACAGGTATCCGCTCCTTGCTGCCTACAGCCTGAGCACGATGACCTTCTTTCTCAGAAAGAATCGCTTCAATTACGCGAACATTCATGGTGTATTCATCAATCTTGGCAGGCGGAAGTTTCTTATCCTCATCGTAACGATAAGTATTTGTATAATACTCAAACGCCTCGGTGCTATAAACAATGGAATCCTCCAATACATTTCTGCACAATTGAGCTGCAAGCTGAGCACGAGGATCACCACTTTTAACTACATATTGTTTTTTTATATCATCTCTCATTGTATCGTAATCTATAATTGCGGATTTGCCAGGGGCGCTACGTTGTAAGACATAAAGCTGACCACGTTTAACCATTGATTGATATGTACCTTCTGACAAGAAACCATTTTTTCCTCCTCTATTTCTTTTAGGATTATAAATGATTAGCTCGTTGGCTAATACGCCAATTCTACCGTTATAAATTATAGCCATGTTAACTCCTCTATTTTAAGATTTTTACGAAAAGACTGTTTCTATCCTCACGAACCGAAACAGGTTCCTGCATTAAGCAGTTATTAACCAAAAATCGAGCAAAATATATCTGTATTATCCATTCGACTTGCCAGATTTCTCTGGAATAAACATGGATAGCATTATCACAAGAGACAAGGATACAATTACGAATGCAGCAGTTGCATCGTTATCTGTTGCATTTACATTGATACCAAGCCACAGGCCATAGATTATACCTATAGTAAAGGCTATTTTCTGAATTTTCCTAAAGGTTCTCATATTAAGTATATTAATCAATTAATTCATCGATTGCTTTTAAAGCCAGATGTTTACGTTCTATAAGAATATTCTCATCTTCTGAGGTAAGAGTCCATGATGGATGATATGCTTTCAATCGTTCATCATTTGTTGTATGAGATGTACTATATGCTAACACAAAACTATAAGCTACAGCATTCGATCCGTCACTTAGAGGTTCGTCAAAAGTGACTCCCCAATAAGAGTTTCTTCCACTTTTCATGCCTATAGCTTTAACAATAGTACGAATGGCAAACAATGGAATTCCACGGTCGTCATAACTATCGACAACTACTATTTCAGCATGATATTTCGTCAATTGTTGACATTCCTTTTTATAATAGACCATACTATTGCTTTTTGTTTTTTATTTCATCCAATGAATTTCCAATCCACCATAAAAGGATACATATTACAATCATCATTTATAGTTCCATTTTTGTTTGATTTCACTATATTTGTAGCTGATAATAAACCTTTAAATTATATAACCATGAATGATACTTATCAAGTAACTATTCTCTGTAAAGCTAAAAGTAAGGTCACCGTAAAGAAAGTATTAAAAATATTAGCTCAATATGGTGAAGCCTGGAAGCCAAACCTACTTTTCTATGATATTACCATTCCTGATAAGAATTCCTCCTCTAAATTCAAATTAGGAGAAATCGCTTTCTTGCTAAAAAAGAACAGCCATCTGGTACATACCTTCGTATTAGCTCTTGAACTTGTCCGGGAGAACTTACAATCATCTACCACGAACTGTGTTCTTGATCTTTACGAAATGGGGAATCTCGGAGAATAACGGTTCATTAGCCGGGGTTGTACCTATTACTGGAGTAATTGTGCGAACAATATTTACTATCTCAGAGGAATAGCCATAAATATCGTTTGGGGAGCCTTCTGTAGAGGCTACCTTATAAAGTTCTTGTGCTAATTTCTCAATCTTTTTAGCAACCCCGGCTACTTCTTTGTACTGAATGTCAAATTTCATAATTCCAGTTTTCATAATTTTGTATTTTTATGGTTATTATTCTATGATTATAAACGTGATACAGTCTCTTCAATGCATTTTACTACATTGCCTTTTGAATCAAGAATCTTTATAGATTTTACTTTTTCCTTATCTTCCACTAACTGTTTTCCACCGAGTTCACTAATAGCTACATAACGCATCTTTGCTGCCGTTAAGCTGTTGCGTTTAAAACTCATAGCAAGACTTACAGTACACTTGCTGGTATTGAACATTTTCATGAGTTGTTTATACGCCTCATTTTTCTTTTTAGGATCGCTCCATTCAATTTTCTTCATAAACTTACATTTAATAATACGCAATTTGTTAATTTGGAAATGCAGTTCCACTGTTAGTTGTATAATATAACCGAAAGAATGCCTAATATATGTTTTAAAACCTTCTTTCATATATTTGATTCTTAGGTTTAATTCGTAACTTTGGACGCTGAAAACCATTTTTTGAGTGCAAATATAAACATAATGAGAATTAAACGCAAACAAAATGAGAATTATTTCTCTATTTGTTTATAATGATATTATAGATATGGATAAAAAAAGAATGTTAGAACAGCTAATAGATTATTTCAATAACGGAAATAAGTCTCAGTTTGCCAAGAGATTAGGCATAACACCTCAAGGGCTTAGCACATGGATGACTCGTTCTACTTTTGATAATGAATTGGTTTTCTCAAAATGCGAAGGTGTAAGTGCTGAATGGTTATTAACAGGTAAAGGTCCTATGATAAATAATCAAGATTTAGTAAATAGCAGTACAGAAAATCAATTTATGATAAAAGACCAGGATGATTTAAGTGATAGTGATAAATACGAAAAAGACATAAAACTAAGTAATAAGACACTGGAAAAAATGATAGAAAGACTTCTGAAATTATTAGATGAATCAGAGAATGAAATAAACAATTTAAAAGAGCAATTAGCCAACTATACAAAGACCAATGAAGATACAGGGCATAAAAATAATAATTCTTGCGATAATTCTTACAATATTCACAATATTGCGTAAACAAATTAATGCGAAAAAGTGTTTGATAATAACTATGCGGTAGGAAAAATCTGTATTAGCAAAAAGTCTGTTATTATTTACCTTTTAATCCTTTTAATTTATGAAAATCAATTTCTATGAGCGAGTTCTTCTTCAGTTGGAAAGAAAGATTAGGAAATTAGAGAAAGAAAAACAGCTCATTATCGACCAATGCCCTCATTGTAATTCTTGCCTAATGTTCGAGTGTCCCATTGCACAAGCAAGGAGTAAATTCTTCGAAAAAATTTCATCTTAATTTATTAATTAACATAAACCCTCCCTTTCCCATAGGAGGGTTTATACTTATTAGCCATTTGAAAATAGGACTTAACGCTATTACAAGTTATCATTCCTTCATTATGTTCTAATTTCAGCTTATCGAGCCTTAAAAAAACAACAAAGCACGGTTTATTATATTTAAAAGGCTAATAATCAACATATTACCATTTTAAAAACTATTTTTACATGTATTATAGGGTATAACTCAACCTTAAAAACAATCACTTACTCCGTATTTTATGTATTATAGGGGCAAACTCAACACTACATAAACACATATTTTGAATGCGTGTTGAATGCGTGTTGTGACACATTTTGTTTTTTTTAATCATGCGTGTTGAATGCGTGTTTGTATGCCCATTGCATATTTTAACTATAAATTAACAATTAAAATCTGTTTTTGTTGGAATCCAATAATTACTGAATATTTCATATTTAAATTATGAGTTTTATCTATATTTTCTCATCTAAAAACTTCCATATTATTATTATTTGGAATATCTTTGCAATAAAAACACCCATATTATGGAATCAAACAAGGTAATTCATGTACATTTGATTTTTGAAAAGAAAGATTTCTATTTTGGCAGCATCAGTGCCATTTTTGAGGCTTTAGACGCGAATATAATTGGAATGACAAAGAATACCCTATTGCATGCAGGTCTTGCAGAAGGAAGTCCTGTATGTACTCGTAGAGCACTTATAAAGCAGTCTCATATTATTCGTAGCAAGTCAAAAGGCAGGAAATAATTTTTTGAAATGGAAAGAAATGGCTATATTTATAAATCATGTTATATTTAAAACATGTTTTGATGGACATTTGCTTTGATCGCGTTAGATAAATGTTCTATCATGTTACATTTTGTTTTGAATTTATAGTTTATACCCTAATAGCCTTCAATCGCCTTATTCATCGGGCTTTCAGCTATATTTTATATCTCTGTTCATAATGTACAAATCGTATTGAGCCCCATACTAATTAGTATGATTTTCATGTAAGAATTTAGTTTAATATCCAATTTCTTAGGGTTATAGAAGTCAGAATCTTAAATTTGCAATCTTCAATTTGATGACATGCTTGCGAAGTTACAAGGTAATGAGTCTTTATTTTTTTATAAGATAGTCACCGTTGTATTGTATTAATTATTACTTTTGTATAATTGGTAACCTCAAAAAGTCAAATCATGAAAAACAAGTTGTTTATATTTTATGTGTTTATTTTCTTGTGCTTTCCGATGGCTTTCGCACAACAAGCTACTACTGTAATTGAGCCTGATTTAAAGTATGGTAGACCCTCCAAGGAAGAGTTGGCATTGACTGCGTATGTCCCTGATACCACTGCGACTGCAGTTTATTTATTTCATAAGGGTAAGAGTGGCTTTACTTACGATGATGGTTTTCGGCTGTTTACGGAACATTGGGTGCGTATTAAGATATTGAAACCGCAGGGGGTATCGCATGCAGATGTGGCTATTCCTTACTATGCGCCTTCTGACAGAGATAAAGAAAAAGATGGTATTCGTGATTTGGACGGATGCTCTTATAATCTTGAAAATGGGAAAACTACCAAGACTCGTCTGAAGCGGGAACTGGTTTCCGATGAACGGGTGAATAGCTATTACAAAGTATTAAAGTTTTCGTTGCCTGCTGTCAAGGTTGGAACGGTTATAGAGTATCATTATAAAGTGGTTTCTGATTATTCTGTGCACATAGAAAACTGGATGATGCAGGAAGAACTTCCTGTAGTATACAACCAATATGAAATAACCATTCCTCATGTATTTGTATACAATGTTGAGTTCAGAGGCCGTCAATATATAGATGTCTTGGAAGAGAAAAGTTCGATGCAGGCTAAGCAACATACGACAAGTGGTGTAGCAAGAGTTGCCCATGACTTTTCTATTTCGGCACGGAAACTAACATTCACCTCCCGGAATTTGCCTGCTATCCGTCAGGATGAATCTTTCTGTTGGTGCCCGGAGGACTATAAAATACAGGTCAGTTTCGATCTGCAAGGCACTAATTATCCGGGTGAAGACTATAAGCCTTATAGCCAGAACTGGGAAGATGTGGACAAGCAACTGACCAGGGAAGAGAGTAAGAGTTTCGGTGCGAACTTGTTGTGGCGGAATCCATATATTGAAGAGATTCGGGAACTTAGCCGTTCAGGCAATTTGGATTTTAACAAAAAAGTAATAGGAACATTCCAATTGCTAAAGCAGAAGTTTTCATGGAATGGAGAATATAAATTGTATAGCGAAAATCTGGATAAAGTACTTAAGACCGGAACCGGCAGTAATGCTGATTTAAATTTTATATTTATCGGCATGCTCAAAAGCTTTGGTATCAAAGCTTATCCTGTTGTCATGAGTCGACGCTCTGCAGGAATGTTGCCGGTTAGTTTCCCTTCCCTTCAGAAGTTGAACACTTTTGTGGTTGCTATTTATGATGAGGTTAAAGGTAAATATGTTTATCTGGATGGCTCGATGGATATACCGGCTCTTAATGTGCTACCCGTTGAATTGTCTGTAACTAAAGCACGTATACTTTCTGCGGATATACCTGAAAATAAGAAGTGGGTGAATTTGCAGGAGATACCTACCAACCAGATTTTTATGAAGATTAGTGCGAATGCTCAGGGAAGTCAGATAACGGGGCGCCGGACTACTATTCTGAAGGGACATGATGCATTGGGATATAGGAAAGAGTACCAGACAAAAGACTCTCTTGTAAATAAGCAGGAATTGGTTAAAGAAAAGCTGGCTATCAGCAATCTGAAACGAACAGAGATGGAAGATGACTTTGCAACCATACAGGAAGATTTTGATTTTATACTTGAAGCAGAGAAGTCGGAGGACCACATCTATATCAATCCGATGCTTTTCCCGCAGTTGACCAAGAACCCCTTTATACAGTCGGAGCGAATACTTCCGGTTGAGTTCCCTTATCTGTATAGGTTGAATCTCTCTTGTGCACTGACGCTTCCCGAAGGATACGAAGTGGAAGAAATACCTCACTCGCAAGTAGTGAAGACTGAAGATGGTAAACTGCAATGCAAATATATGATTCAAAGAAACGGAAACAATGTCATTGTGAACTATTCATTCAGCTTGAATTCCTCTGTTATGCCTTCCGAGTATTATAGTCAGTTACAGGAAATATGGAATAAGGCAATTGAAATGAATCAAGCTCTCATTGTGCTAAAAAAACTATAACAGTGTACAAATGCAGATAATAAATCTTGCAGGGATTGTTATATAGTCATTGTTTTATGTGGCAAATAAATGATAATTTCATTAGTTTTGCTGCAAGAAAAAGAAAGTTGTATGGATAAGATAAAAACTGGATTGGCCGCTTTCGGAATGTCGGGGCAGGTGTTTCATGCTCCTTTTATTTCCACCAATCCCCATTTTGAGTTGACTGCGATTACGGAACGCAGCAAGGAATTGTCGAAGATGAAATATCCACAATCCCGTATTGTGCGTAGTTTTGAAGAATTAATAGGGATGGAGGAGTTGGAACTGGTTGTTGTAAATACTCCGGATAGTTCCCATTATGAATATGCCCGTCGTGCTCTTGAAGCCGGAAAACATGTTATTGTGGAAAAGCCTTTCACTACTACCGTAGAGGAAGGGGAAGAACTTGTGGCTTTTGCTGCGGAAAAAGGACTAACCCTGAGTGTTTACCAGAATCGCCGTTGGGATTGCGACTTCCTGACCGTGAAAGAAATATTGGACAAAGGACTGTTAGGCCGTCTGGTAGAATTTGAATCCACCTTTCCCCGTTACCGGAATTTCATCAAACCTAATACCTGGAAAGAAACCGGGGAGAGTGGCGGAGGCCTGACTTATAATCTGGGTGCCCACGTCATAGATCAGGCTGTGCAGTTGTTCGGTATGCCCAAAGCTGTATTTGCCGATATTGCAACTTTGCGTACCGGTGGCAAAGTGGATGATTACTTCATTATCCATTTACTGAAACCTGCCCATGCGCCGGAAGTGAAGATTACACTGAAAGCCAGTTATCTAATGTGTGAGAATGAACCTCGATTTGTACTTCATGGTACGGAAGGTTCGTATGTGAAGTACGGTCTTGATCCTCAGGAAGCAGATCTAACTAAAGGCATACAGCCGGATACTCCGCATTGGGGAGAGGAAGATAAATCCCAGTGGGGAATACTTCATACGGAAAAGAATGGGGATGTGGTGCGTGAATCCTATCCAACTCTTCCAGGTAACTATGCTGCTTTCTATGAGAATATTTATCAGCATGTCCGTAAAGGAGAGGTCTTGCAAAGTGATGCCTGCGGAGTTCTTGGTGTTATCCGGCTGATTGAAGCGGCTTGGGAGAGTAGTAGGACGGGAAGTGTTATCAGATTAATATGATATTCTTTTATAAGTTATACTTGATATAAAAGAAATTTATAGCATTTTTATAAGTCATAACCTATAAAAATGAAGTGTATGAAGAAATGGGAGCTATGAAAGAGAAAGCGATTGTTCTTTCCGTTGCCGGTTCCGACAGTTCCGGTGGTGCAGGCATACAGGCAGATATAAAGACTATCTCCGCATTGGGAGGATATGCTGCTACGGCAATCACTGCAATTACTGTGCAGAATACATTAGGCGTGCAGGCCGTCCATCCTGTGCCGGCAGAACTGGTAGGTGAGCAGATGCAGGCAGTGATGGAAGATTTACGACCGGATGCCATCAAGATAGGTATGACCGGAAATGTGGAGATTATCAGTGAAATTGCACGGTTGTTACATCAATATTCACCCCGACAGGTGGTTCTCGATCCGGTAATGGTTTCTACCAGTGGGCACAATCTGATGACGGATGAAGCAGTGGAAGCTATTTGTACGCTATTGCTTCCGGAAGTGTCTCTCGTTACCCCTAATTTGCATGAAGCAGCAGTATTGCTGCAACAACCCATCCATACGGTGGATGATATGGAACATGCCGCACATCTGGTGTATGAGAAATATCACTGTGCTTGTCTGGTTAAAGGAGGGCATCTGACAGGCAACGAAATGTGTGATGTGCTTTATGACGGGCATGAACTCCATCTCTTTGGTGCCAGACGCATTCATTCTGGAAACCTGCATGGCACGGGATGTACTCTTTCTTCGGCTATCGCAACCTTTCTGGCACAAGGATTCCCTCTGTATGAAGCGGTGGAGCTGGCTAAAACATATATAACCAAGGCCATTGAAGCCGGGAAAGATTTACATATAGGGCAGGGGAACGGACCTTTGTGTCATTTTCCATATTTGGTAAATCCGGTGAATCCCTTAACTGAGGAATAGAGATATGAAACTTATTGTTATTACGTCTCCGGATTTCATTCCGGAGGAAGCCCGAATCATCACCGGACTATTTGAAGTCGGACTGGACTTGCTGCACCTGCGCAAGCCGGATGCTACGGCTCATGAAGTCGGGAATCTTTTGCATGGGATTCCTATGGAATACAGGAAACAGATTGTTATTCATGATTTCTTTCCGCTGAAAGACGAGTTTTCTTTGGGGGGAATTCACTTGAATTCCCGTCATTCGGAAGCACCGGAAGGGTATCAGGGATTACTGAGCCGTGCTTGCCATAGCCTTGAAGAGGTGAAAACTATGGCTTCCCACTTTGACTATGTACTGATGAGTCCTGTTTATGATAGCATTTCCAAACAGGGATATCGTTCGGGATATTCTCAGGAAGCCTTACGACAGGCACAAGCAGAAAGGATTATTAATGAAAAAGTTGTTGCTTTAGGTGGAATAAGCGCGGCGAACCTTTCAGAAATAAAAGCCCTTGGTTTTGGCGGTGCAGCCTTGCTGGGAGATATCTGGAACCGCTACCGGACGTGGGAGGATGCAAAAAAAGTCCTTTCTCACTTCGGAAGACTGAAAGAAGCTGCCGGATAACGCTCCTATTTAAAATATAGTTTAATCAGGCAAGGGTTATCCTCTTCATTCCTGGATATTATTTTCTGATACTCTGCCGGACTTAGTATGGATTTGTATGCTTCGAAGTCGTCATACGAGGCAAACAGCACAATACATTCTTCTTCAAAAGCCTGTGGTCTGATGGATATATCCTCTTGGGTGTCTTTGAAGAAAAAGCTTTTCCCATCACTTTTGCGGTAGAAGAGATGTTTTATTGTTTGATTCGGGAACCATCCATACGAGAAGCAAACATAAAAGTATTTACTGTTCTGGTATTGCGATCCTAATAGATAAGGTATTGTGCCATTTTCCAGATAGTCTGTCATAAGTCTCCCCTCTTCTGCTTGGTTATCATCGGTTAGCGTAAAGTTATATTTGGAAATATCGATGTTGTCCTTCCCAAAATCCCATTTGTAAGCTAACTTCAAACTATCTTCCGTAATTTCTAAAATCTCGTTGTTGTGAAAAGCCGGAGCAAAGTAAGTTTTTCCATCATAAGTATAGAAGCTTCCTCCGGATAGGGAGTTCAATATGCGCGGGCCTTTCCATAAACTGCTCACTTCTTTACCGTTATCCGCATTTACGATGGTGATGCAAGGCTCATCACTGCTGACAGGAATAGTCCATGTCATGATATTGTCTCCTATCTGCTCCATTGCCTGATAATTACTTTTCTCCGGTAATTGGTTTTGTTTGATGAAGTTTCCTTCTAAATCGTAGGTATAAAGACTGCCGAAAGGAGAGAGTAGCCTTACCTGATTCTTACTTTCATCGACAATCATATCATATACTTCCCTGTATTCTCCGGGACCTTGTCCTCTTTTGCCTATTGTGTGCAGGTAGTGTCCTTTATCATCAAATACAAATACCTGGAAATTTTTCCAGTCAAGAATATAGTTCCGGTTGTTCCCGGTGATAACCTTTACGGGACCTCTTAGCAAACAACTATCTGTAGTCTCCAAAGGTATCACCTGAATACTATCGAAAATCTCATGGATGGATATTGTCGAGGGTTTTAAATCTACTTTTAGAATAAGTTGCTGAGCATCGTAGTTTGTATTGTTATGCTTGCATGAAGCTAATAATAAACAGAATATGATAAGAGTAGTGTATTTCATAATGTGCTGATACTAATTTGTCAAACTTCTACTGGTATATTAACTGAAAGCAAAGTTAGGCAAATTAATTATTCAGCAGATGATTGTCAGAAGAAAAATTGTGAAGTAATAAAGCAAAATAATGTCGGATCATACTCTTACAGGAAAGAAAGGTATACGGGCGAATAATCATTCGCCCGTATATACATAAGAAAAGGTAATCTGCAAAAGATTATTTCTTCAACTTCGCAATAATTTCATCAGCAACCTTCTTTCCTGACATTAACATTCCACCGAAGATCGGTCCCATGCGCGGAGTGCCTGAAACGGCAGATGCAGCCATACCGCAAACATACAATCCCGGATAGATTTCTTTCGTTCCGTTTACTACTTCATTTTCTCCTGCCACTACGTCCAGCGAACGTTCGCCAATCACGCCACCCGTTTCTGTTGCCAGACGGATACCATTTTTGCGTGCTACGGTGGCAGCTATTTCGCTGTCATGTCCTGTTCCGTCCACTACTATCTTGGCGAGAATGTTCAACGGGTCTACGTGCATGCCTTCACGCAATACGGGAGTCCAGTTTACTACCACTCCGTTCACTGTGTTGTTTTTGAAGATAACATCTTCCACAGAGTAGCAGTTGAAGATGGTGGCACCTGCATGAACAGCCTGATAGAGCAGGGCAGAAGTGCTTTCTACCGAGTCCATTACATACAGTCCGTCTTCATACTTCTCGTGGTTAATATTGAATTCCTTTACAATATCAATCGCTTCTTCTTGGATAACAATCTGGTTGAACATCATGGCACCGCCCCACATTCCGCCGCCGGGGGCAAGCTTACGGTCGAACTGTGCCACCTTTAATCCGGCCTTTGCCAGATAATAAGCTGCTACTATCCCTGAGGGACCGCCACCGACAATAGCAACGTCTAAGTCAAGATTCCTTTCTAATTTTTCAAAATAGGTACTGATGATACCTTTGGATACTTTAGTTTCAATCATAATATAATAAGTTTAAAAAGTAATATGTTATAAGCTACAAGCTACGAGCTACAAGTTACGAGTTACGAGTGGCTGCGCTATGAAACGGCAAAGCACTTGTAGCTCGTAGCTTGTAGCTTATAGCTCATTCATTGCAATCCTTCAACTGCTGACTAATGCGCATAGCACAGAAATTAGGTCCGCACATGGTGCAATACTTTCCATTCAGGTGATTGGCTTCTTTATAATATTGGAGTGCCCTTTCCGGATCAAGACTCAGGTTGAATTGGTCTTTCCAGCGGAATTCATAACGTGCCTTACTCAAAGCATCGTCCCGGACTTCCGCCCCCGGATGTCCTTTGGCTAGGTCAGCGGCATGTGCGGCAATCTTATAAGTGACTACACCTACACGCACATCCTCTTTTTGTGGCAGGGCAAGGTGTTCCTTCGGAGTCACATAACAAAGCATCGCTGTTCCGTACCAACCGATTTGTGCAGCTCCGATGGCACTTGTAATGTGGTCGTAGCCCGGTGCAACGTCTGTCACCAACGGACCGAGTGTATAGAATGGTGCTCCGTGGCACTTCTCTATCTGGCGGTCCATGTTCTCTTTGATTTTATGCATCGGCACGTGTCCCGGACCTTCGATGAATGCCTGTACATTCTTTGCCCATGCACGTTCCACAAGTTCTCCCATTGTATCCAGTTCGGCAAACTGTGCCCGGTCATTGGCATCCCGTATGGCTCCCGGACGCAAACCATCACCCAGTGACAGGGCTACGTCATATTGCGCACATATATCGCATATATCATCAAAATGCTCATAGAGGAAGCTCTCCTTCTGATGCATTTTGCACCATTGCGAAATGATGCTTCCGCCCCGGCTCACCATTCCGCAAAGTCGTTCGTTGGCGAAATGTATATTCTTCAGGCGAATGCCGCAGTGGATAGTGAAGTAATCCACTCCTTGTTCGCACTGTTCGATGAGGGTATCCCGGAATAATTCCCAGGTCAGGTCTTCGGCTTTTCCGCGCACCTTCTCCATGGCCTGATACATGGGAACTGTACCCACCGGAACAGGACAGTTGCGAATGATCCATTCACGCGTTTCGTGAATGTTCTCTCCCGTAGACAAGTCCATCAGCGTATCGCCTCCCCATTTGCAGCTCCACACAGCCTTTTCCACTTCCTCTTCAATAGTGGAAGAAGTGGCGGAGTTTCCTATATTCGTATTTATCTTGACGAGGAATTTAGAACCGATAATCATGGGCTCGGCCTCAGGATGGTTGATGTTGGCAGGCAGTGCGGCACGTCCTGCTGCAATCTCATCCCGCACAAATTCCGGTGTGATGTAAGTTTCTATGCCCAATTCCTTGCAGTTCATGTTTTCGCGAATGGCAACGTACTCCATTTCCGGGGTGACAATTCCTTTTTTGGCATAGTACATTTGCGTAACCTGCTTGCCCGCTTTCGCACGGTAGGGCAGGGTGATATGCTCAAAACGGAGAGATTCGAGGCTCTTGTCTGCCAGGCGCATCTTGCCGTATTCGGAACTGATTGCCGTCAGTCGTTCCACTTCCCGCTCCTGTATCCACGGTTCGCGGAGGCGGGGCAGACCTTTCTTTAAGTCGACTTTCTGGTTCGGGTCACTGTATGCTCCACTTGTGTCGTAGATGTACACGGGGGCATTTTCCGTGATGATTTTCTTCCCGTTTTCCACTACTACGGTAGGCGTCAGATTCACTTTTCTCATACCCACTTTCAGGTAAGGGAAAAGTTCACCCTGCATGTAGACTTTCTCGGAATCGGGATAGGTGATTTTTGTTTTATCTTCCATGGTTCAATAATTGATTGCTATTCGGTCAGTTGTATGATTGTCTCCATCTCACGCACAGGATTCCCGGCTTTCAGAATACCACCGCTCAGTGCTATCCCGCTTAGTCCTACGGCTTTCAATGCCGGGATATCTTCACGAGTAATTCCACCAATGCCGACGACGGGAATTGAAAGACCTTCTTCTTTCATCTGCGCCAGGATGGAGCGGTAACCATCCAGTCCCAGGATGGGTGATAATTTTTGTTTGGTGGTGGTGAAACGGAAGGGGCCGCAACCAATGTAGTCCGCGCCATCGGCAACATGCTGCCTGATGTCTTCAAAAGTGTTGGCGGTTCCACCGATAATGAAACCTTTACCAAGTCTCTCCCTTGCTTCTTTTATCGGCATATCCAATTTTCCTAAATGGACACCGTCCGCACCAATCTGTTTCACCAGGTCTACGTGGTCATCAATGATGAAGGTAGCCCCGTATTGGCGGCAGAGGTCCTGCACGCGTATGGCTGTGGCTTTCAGCTCATTTTCGGAAGCATCTTTCATCCGAAGCTGTACCCAGCGGCAGCCCCCTTCAAGGGCTATACGTGCGGAGTCCAAGTATGAAATAGATGCCGTAAAATGCGTAATGAATTGTACGTCAAACATTCAAACTCTGAATTTTTAGAGGTTCTACTTACAGAAAGGGATAGTAGTATAAACGAATAGTAGAATATAGAAAGAAAATTCCCTTCGACGGTACTAACCGTATCAGGTTCATTGGGTATAATCTCAGCTATATTTATAGCACCCCCTTTTCTGCCGGTAAAGTAAGGACGAATGTTTTTAACAGGAAAGAGACCGGCCTATCTTTTATGATTATTTAAACTTAACATAATTCAGCCGTGTATATTGCTTGTTTCCCGAAGCAAAGGTACATGAGATACGCGCTGAGACGATAAATACCGTCTCACCGGGTTGGAAAGCATGCTCTGTACCGGGTACTTGTCCCGATTCACGGCTTGCCGTACGGGAGCTTATCCGGAAAGTAACCAGATTACCGATAGAATCTTCCAGCGTCAGTATTTGTCGGACATAAAAATAGGGAGTTGTTCCTTTGACCATTGTTTTGTAAGGATCGTCTTCCAACCGTACACGCAGTACTTTCAGTGTTAGATTCTCTACTTTATCTCCTTCCTTGCCCAGGAAGCGGCTGGTAGAATATTTCTGCCTTGCCTGCCGTTTCTGAATATCCAGATGAACGGAATGGTATATCCGGGCTATTTCTGCGAAACGTTCCTGTTTAGGAATGCGGGGCGTGAATTTATAGGCAATCCAACTTACATAACTCGGGTCGATGCGGAAAATCTCGTGCAGAAAATGTCCGCGATACTTCCCGAAAGCAATGATATCGTCTCCCTTGCTTTGCATACGTTTAGCATTATACTCCACCAATAGCATGCAGCGGGGAGAGTAATAACATAGACTGCTTGCTACCCGCAGACTCTCATGGATATTTGTAGAAAGGTCTTGAATGTAAAAAATAGACTGGCGTTCGGGTAGTGGAGAATAAACCCATAATGAGTAACGGGGATAGCCGGGATGGGGCAACACCACCAGATAAGCACCTGCATCTTTGTAAGATGTTCTTCCCCGGTTGTATTCGTTTAGTTTCTGATACAACAGCCCTTGTTCTGCTTCGGGTATTCCCGGAATAATCGGATTTGCCATAAGCATTGAGTTATTTATTCAAATATAAGATTTTTCGGGCGAATAATCAAACTCTGTATGGAAAAGTTTAGGTTTCTTTTGTATCTGCACCGTACCTGAATTGTATCAGAGCCATACTTGCTCCGTACTATCTCCAGTCAGAGGTACCTCTACCTGAAGATAGTACGGAGCAAGTATGGCTCAAGTGCATTCCGGATACACTACAGATGCATCGGAAGTACATTCGAAATATTCGTTACTTTAACGATAATCTTATAAATTTGTCGCATATTTGTATGCAGAGATCAAAAATTGAGACTATGAGTAATCTTCGAATTTTATTGTATGTATTTATCCTTTCTTTGGTTGCATGTCATCCGGAGGGGACTAATGTGAAACAAGGATTGGACAAAGCCGCTCAATTAATAGAGCAAGATCCGGATACGGCATCCATTATTCTTGAAACGATTCAAATGAACCAGATGAATGAGGAGCAACTTGCAGAATATAATTTGCTTTGTACTCAATTCAATGAAGATAAGAATATACCTCATTCTTCTGATAATCAGATTCGTCAGGCGGTATCTTATTATGAGCAATATGGAAATGAACTTCAAAAGTCGAGAGCCTATTATTATCTGGCATGCGTAGAGAGTGATTTGAATCAGGAGAAAGACGCCGAAGTTCATTTCAAGGAAGCAATAAAATTAGCAGCACAAGCAGAAGAATATGAGCAAATGACTAAGATTTGCAAGAGATGCAGCCTGTATTATCAGAAATATGAAAACTTTGACGAGGCGCTGGAGATGGAAAGAAAAGCATACGCCAGCCAGTTGATGTTGATTGACAGCAAAGATAACTCTACTGTCATTTTATCTTCTGCTTTAGGTTTATTGGGTGTTATGTCTCTCTTGCTTGGGTTACTTTGGAAGAAACATCTGACAGTACATTCGCAACTGGATACCTTTAAGGAAGAAATGCAGATGAAAGAGGTCGAAGCTGACAAACTGGTGATGCAATGTAATTATCTTGAAGAAAAATATCAATCCCTCCAACAATATATTTATGAGAGCTCTCCGGTTGTCTCAAAAGTCCGTCAGTTGAAGGAGCGAACGGCTTTATCTTCTAAAGTATCTTTTTTCTCTGAGAAAGACTGGACCGAACTATTGCGGCTTCAGGAGAGTGTTTACGGACTTGTATCCAAATTGAGAGGGATAAGTCCGAAACTTACGGAAGAGGATTTAAGGGTATGTGCCTTTTTACGCGAAGGCGTTCAGCCCGCTTGTTTTGCTGATTTAATGAAACTGACTGTTGAGACTCTGACCCGGAGAATCTCCAGGATAAAAACGGAGAAACTGATGTTGGCAAACTCTAAAGAATCGTTGGAAGATATTGTAAAATCATTGTAAGTCTGAATTTGTCTGTAATTGGTAATGTAATATTGCTGGTTATCAGTTGACTATGCTGCCGGGATGTCCGTGCTCGTCCGGTAAATTTCTTCTCTTTTACGGGGCTGTTCTATAACTTTGCAAACAAAAAAGTTACAGAACAATGAGCAACTTATTATTTAAAAAGTGGAATGATTTTAGTGGGTGGATTGTCTTTGTGATAGCAGCTTTTGTATATGGAATGACAATTGAACCTACTGTCAGTTTTTGGGACTGTCCCGAATTTATTTCGTGTGCCGAAAAGTTACAAGTGGGGCATCCGCCGGGTGCACCTTTCTATATGCTTGTTGGAAACTTGTTTACTCAGTTTGCTTCCGACCCGTCACAAGTGTCCTGGATGGTTAATTTTCTGAATGCGTTGCTGAGTGCCGGTTGTATCTTATTTCTTTTTTGGAGTATCACCCGGTTAGTAAGGTTTCTGATCATAAATGATGGGCAGAATTTATCAACGGCGGATGTCATCATCATTCTGGGGGCAGGGTTTGTTGGAGCCTTGGCATATACATTCAGTGACACATTCTGGTTCAGTGCGGTAGAAGGTGAAGTCTATGCCTTCTCTTCTTTTCTTACGGCACTGGTGTTTTGGATGATTCTTCGCTGGCAAGATGAGTCGGATTCGGTATATGGCGACCGTTGGCTTATCCTGATAGCTTATGTCATCGGGCTGTCAATCGGAGTGCATTTGCTTAATTTGCTCTGTATCCCGGCTATTGTGTTGGTTTTCTATTATCAGAAATATCGGACGATATCGCTTAAAGGAGTAGCTGCGGCAATTACTATATCCGGTCTTCTTATTATATTTATTCTTTTTGTTTATATTCCGGGCATGGCTGACATGGGAGGCTGGTTCGAACTGCTTTTTGTCAATGTATTCGGGCTTCCTTTCCACACAGGGCTGATAAGCTTTTTAGCTTTAACATTCTTCGTACTGGCCGGAGCCATTTATCGTTTCCGAAAACGTATGTTGCATACTTCTTTATGGTGCTTGCTTATGCTCACCGTAGGCTATACCACCTATGCGGTGATACTGATTCGTGCCAACGCCAATACTCCGCTTAATGAGAATGCGCCGGACAATATTTTTACGCTCAAAAGTTATCTGAACCGAGAGCAGTATGAAAGTGCTCCCCTGCTTTATGGAAAAACCTACGCTTCCGAACCGGAATATGTGCCCGAGGGTGACTATTACAGAGTAAAAACCACAAAGGGGAGTGCTGTATATCGCCCGGATAAAGAAGAAGGCAAATATAAAATAATCCGGCATAAAGAAGATGTGTGCTATACTCAGAATATGCTGTTTCCCCGGATGTGGAGTGAGCGCATGGCTTCTTCTTACAAAAATTGGACAGGAGGAAACGAGGCCGCTCCCACACAAAAAGAAAACCTGACTTATTTCATTACCTATCAACTCAACTATATGTATTGGCGCTATTTCTTGTGGAACTTTGTAGGACGGCAGAACGATGTGCAAGGAAGTGGTGAACCGGAACATGGGAACTGGATAACAGGAATTTCCTGGTTGGATAATTTAAGGTTGGGAGACCAGAGTTTGTTGCCGGAATCCCTGCGCCAGAACAAAGGGCACAATGTGTTTTACGGATTGCCGCTATTATTAGGACTGTTCGGCATCTATTGGCAATGGAATCGCAGCAAGAAAGGCAAACAGCAGTTTAGTGTACTGTTTTTCCTCTTCTTTATGACAGGATTGGCTATTGTGCTTTATCTGAATCAAACACCCGGTCAGCCGCGCGAACGGGACTATGCATACGCCGGTTCGTTCTATGCTTTTGCTATCTGGATAGGGATAGGTGCTGCCGGATTGTGTGATGCGCTTCGCCGGAAAACGACTTCTACGGTACAAGTCGGTGTATTAATGACAATCTGTTTATTGATTCCGGTGCAAATGGCCACTCAGACGTGGGATGACCATGACCGGAGTGCCCGTTTCACTTGTCGCGACTTTGGGGCTAACTATCTGATGACTCTTCCCGATACGGGAAATCCGATTATCTTTTGTAACGGGGATAATGATACTTTCCCATTGTGGTATAATCAGGATACGGAGGAAGTACGCAAGGATGCACGTGTCTGCAACCTAAGCTACGCACAGACCGATTGGTATATTTATCAACAGCAATGTCCGTTGTATGATGCTCCCGGACTACCTATAAGTTGGAATAAGAATCAATATCAGGAAGGTAAAAACGAATATGTGGCCGTACGCCCGGAACTGAAAAAGCAAATAGAGGAATTGTACCGGAGAAATCCGGAGGAAGCACGTGACAGCTTTGGAGAAGACCCGTTTGAAGTAAAAAATATCTTGAAATATTGGATATTCTCAGAGAGACAGGAATTTAATGTAATTCCTACGGATACGATAAATATCCATATTGATAAGGACGCGCTGCTTCGTTCGGGAATCATGCTTCCTGAAGCAATCCGGCAGTTGAAGGGGGAAGAACTGAAAGATGCGATACCGGACAAACTTTATATTCCTTTAAAAGATATACGTATGCTGAACAAAGTAGATTTACTGATGCTGGAGATACTGGCGAACTGTAATTGGGAACGTCCGCTTTACCTTGCAATCTCCGTAGGGAGTGTTAGTAAATTGAAGTTTGACAATTACTTTGTGCAGGAAGGATTAGCATTCCGTTTTACGCCTTTTGACTATAAGAAGTGGGGAGATGCCGACGAAAACAGGCCTTATGCAGTAGATGTGGAAAGGCTTTATGACAATGTAATGAACAGATATAAATATGGCGGGCTGAATACTCCGGGGCTCTATCTGGATGAAACAACCCTGCGTACGTGTTGGTATCATCGCAGGCTTTTCGCGCAACTGGCCAAAGAACTGATAAAACAAGGAGACCCTGCGCGTGCAAAGAAAGTACTTGCTTATGCGGAACAGGCTGTTCCGGGGTATAATGTTCCCGAAACGTATGAAAGCGGTTCTTATAGCATAGCAACAGCCTATGCCACATTGGGCGAAAAGATGAAAACGATAACCCTGACAGAGCATTTGATAGCCGAAGCGGAAGATTATATCAACTGGGCTTTTTCATTAAAGGGGAACCGTATGGAAATGGTCCGCAATGATTGTATCTATAAATTCTGGCAATGGAACCAATGTAATGAACTCCTGAAGAAGGTAGATGAGGAGAGTTATAAAGAGAGCAACAGACGGTTTGAAGATAAATATGCACTATTTGCTCCAAACATGGGTTATAAGAACTAAAACTAAAGAAGAACATGGGAACAAAAATAATGAAGCAGAAGGAGACAGAAACGGTATTTGGCAGGAGAAATTATGTGATTCTGCTAATTGGATCGGTAATAATAATAGTGGGATATCTGTTCATGAGCGGCGAGGGGAGTACCCCCGCCGCTTACAACCCTGATATATTCAGCAGATTGCGTATAAGGGTAGCTCCCATCGTATGTTTGACAGGGTATTTGATTAATATATTCGGTATCCTGTATCGGCCTAAGCGGAGCTGATTGTCTGAGAGATTTGCGTGCATTAGAACCGAACCATCAGTTCTAATACAATCTTATCCTGCTCTGATTCTTTGGCAATGCTGTTTTTGGCATAAAAGTATTTTTCAAAGTTCAGGCGAAGGTCCGTACGGAATGCTTTGCTGAGGCTGAAAGTGACACCACCCGTCACGCGGTGCCGTTTATAGTCAGTAGTGACTAAAGCGCCTGTTTCCTCATCGATAGCTTTGCCGTCGCTCTGGCTGGTCATCATATCATAGCGTACCAGGAAAGACATTTTGTTGAAAACCTTTCGTAGAGGTAAATCGTAGTTGATGAAGCTGTTCACGGCATGCACATTGTCGTAAGCATTGTCAGCATACGTCTTGTACAGGTATTCCCCTTCAATATGGAAACGGCCGGATTCGTAGAAAACACCGATGTCATAAGAGTTAATCCGTACATCTTGCGGCTGAATGCTCTGTATGCTTAAAGCCAGATTAAGTTTTTGGGCAAACAGGAATTGCGCTTTGGCGGAGTAATTCACTTCTTTGTGCCACTCCTTCTGGTTGGTCAGTCCCGAACCATTATAAAGCCCGCTCTCTAATGTAACAGGTATTTCAGTTCCGAGTTTATATCCCAATGTAACGCCAACGTCACGTACGTTACCGACTTGTTTCGCAATGAATGAACGGTTGGCAAAATATTGCTGGTGCGGAGAACGGTGGGCGTCAATGGTGAACGGTACGCGCATTTGTCCTGCAGTTACTGTCAGGTCTTTTACCGGGAAGAGGCGGGCGTAGGCATCCAGCATCTTGATTTGTCCTTCATCGGAAAGGTCGATTTCTGCTTTATAAGCCACTATCGGTAATACATTGCCGGTAATACTAATACGCGCATTGCGCACTTCGAAGCGGCTGGCAGCCATTTCTGTCTGATACTCGAACTTGGTGCGGATAGTACCATGTATTTCCGGAAGATAATCTTTTGTTTCCAGCTCTTCTTTATCAATCTTCTTTCCGTCTTCGTTGCGGTATGGAGTTTGAGCTTTCACAGCCAGTGGCAACAAAATGATGAGCAACATCAATGCGCTTTTCTTCATAATTCTTAGTTGTAGTCGATTAATTTATGGCGGCAAAGTTCAGACATACGTGTTATGTTTTTATGTCATGTGTATTTCGTTTTAGTTACAATTCTCTTTTTTCTTTTTCATTTTAGTGGTGGTGTCAACCATAAAAAGACGTTTTCCTTCACTTTTTATTAGAGGAGGTAACATAAGCGAAAAAACTTGTAACACAGATATGGGGATTCTCTCTAAAAAAAGCATTCTTTTGCAACCGTTTCCAATAGCAAACATTAAATAATGTATATATGATATCATAGTATACGGATATACAATGAAAAACCTTTTAAATAATTATCAGATGAAACATTTATTCAAATTTTCCCTTTGCGCGTTGGCATTTGCCATGAGTGCAAATAACGGGTTCGCACAAAGCGGCGAAACAGGACTGAAGGATGCTTATAAAGATTACTTCTCTATTGGCGTGGCTGTTAATATGCGTAACATAGCAAATCCCGAACAGATTGCCATCATCAAAAAAGACTTTAACAGTATTACGGCGGAAAACGACATGAAGCCGCAACCCACCGAGCCTGCCTACGGACAGTTCAACTGGGAGAATGCCGACAAGATCGCCAACTTTTGCCGTAGCAACGGTATCAAACTTCGCGGGCATTGCTTGATGTGGCATGCCCAGATAGGAGAATGGATGTATAAGGATGAAAAAGGCGATTTTGTGTCGAAAGAGAAATTATTCCAGAATATGAAGCATCATATCACAGCCATCGTGGAACGTTATAAAGACGTGATATATGCGTGGGACGTGGTGAACGAAGCTATCTCCGATGGTGGCTGGCAGGGTGGCCGGCGAGGCATGGGAGAGCAACCAAGTCCATATCGCAATTCCCCCCTTTATCAGATTGCCGGTGACGAGTTCATTAAGAAAGCCTTTATTTATGCCCGTGAGGCCGACCCTAATGTACTCCTTTTCTATAATGACTATAATGCTGCCGATCCCGGAAAGCGCGACCGCATCTATAATATGGTGAAATCCATGAAGGAAGAAGGTGTGCCCATTGATGGTATCGGCATGCAGGGACATTACAATGTCTACGGTCCGAGTATGGAAGATGTAGATGCTGCCTTGACAAAATACTCTACGATAGTGAAACATATTCATATTACCGAGTTGGATATTCGTGCCAATCAGGAAATGGGAGGACAGCTCAACTTCAGCCGTGATGGCGGCAATATCAGTCAGGTAGTGAAAACGCTTCAGGAAGATCAGTATGCTCGCCTGTTTAAAGTGCTTCGTAAGCATAAGGATGTGGTAGACAATGTTACTTTCTGGAATCTTTCCGATCGCGACTCATGGCTCGGCGCACGCAATTATCCGTTGCCTTACGATGAGAATTACAAGCCGAAACGTGTCTATAGCATCATTAAGGATTTTGATCCGGCACGCGATAATGCTGTGGTGAAAGAAGATTTCCGTCCTTCTGTGCTTAATCAGCCCGGACAGCAGTATCCTATGGTTAATTCGCAAGGATATGCCCGCTTCCGTGTAGTTGCTCCTGATGCCAAATCAGTCATTGTCAGCCTTGGACTGGGAGGTCGTGGCGGCACAGTTCTCCGCAAGGATAAAGAAGGTGTATGGGTGGGTACTACAGATGGCCCTATGGACGAGGGATTCCATTATTACCACCTCACTATCGACGGTGGCGTGTTTAATGACCCGGGCGCCAAGAATTATTACGGTTCTTGCCGATGGGAAAGCGGCATTGAGATTCCGGCTCATGACGAAGATTTCTATGCCATGAAACAAGTGCCTCACGGCAATGTTCAGCAGGTTTATTTCTATTCCAAGAGTACGGACACTCACCGTCGTGCATTTGTTTATACACCGCCCACTTATGGCAAGGATAAGAAGAAGTATCCGGTTCTTTATTTACAGCACGGATGGGGAGAAGATGAAACGGCATGGTCCAACCAGGGGCATGCGAATCTGATTATGGACAACCTGATTGCCGAAGGCAAGATTGAACCGTTCATCATTGTAATGACGTATGGCATGACGAATGATGTGAAATTTGGGCATATCAAAGAGTTCACGGCTAAGGAGTTTGAAACGGTGCTGGTGGACGAACTAATACCTTATATTGATAGTAACTTCCGTACACAGGCCGACAAGAAGCACCGTGCTATGGCAGGACTTTCTATGGGTGGCTTTGAGACGAAACTGATTACTCTGCGACGTCCGGAAGTATTCAATTACTATGGACTGTTGAGCGGTGGTACTTATGCACCGGACGATATCAAGGATAAAAAGCAGGTGGAATCCATCTTCATCAGTTGCGGAAGCAAGGAGAATCCGGATGGTGTGACTAAGGCTGTGAACGACCTCAAGGCTGCCGGTTTCAAGGCTACGTCGTTCGTTTCTCCCGATACGGCGCATGAATTCCTGACTTGGCGTAGAAGTTTGTATCACATGGCACAGTTACTTTTCAAATAAGGATATGCCTTAAAAGATAAAAATAAAGTCCCTCAAAAGTTATTGTCCAACTTTTGAGGGACATTTTGTTTTTCTTCTCCCCGAAATCATCTATTTTTGTAAGCTAATTGAATGAACATCCTAAAATGAACAGACCTGAGAAGCGAGTATTGGTAGGCATGAGCGGCGGTATAGACAGTACCGCCACTTGTCTGATGTTGAAAGAACAGGGGTATGAGATAGTCGGACTAACCATGTGGGTGTGGGGAGATGAACCGGTGGAGGCGCGACAACTTGCCGACAGTATGGGTATCGAACACCATGTGGCTGATGAGCGTGAGGCTTTTCGCAAAGTAATTGTGCAGAACTTTATTGATGAATATTGCCAGGGGCGGACACCCAATCCGTGCGTGATGTGTAACCCTACATTTAAATTCCGTATACTTACTGAATGGGCGGACAAACTGGATTGCGCATTTATCTCTACCGGGCATTATAGCCGTCTGGAAGAAAAGAACGGGAATATATATATAGTGGCCGGAGATGACGATAAGAAAGACCAATCTTATTTTCTTTGGCGACTGGGGCAGGATGTGCTGAAACGTTGCCTTTTTCCGCTGGGCACTTATACGAAGTTGCAAGTGCGGGAGTATCTGCGTGGGAAAGGCTATCAATTGAAGGCGGAAGAAGGGGAGAGCATGGAGGTATGTTTCATCAAGGGTGATTACCGGGACTTCCTGCGCGAACATTCTCCTGAAATAGACCGTGAAATCGGTCCCGGATGGTTTGTCAATTCCGAAGGGGTGAAGTTGGGTGAGCATAAAGGTTTTCCTTATTATACCATCGGACAGCGGAAAGGTCTGGAAATAGCTTTGGGCAAACCGGCTTATGTGTTGAAGATAAATCCGCAGAAGAATACAGTGATGCTGGGTGATGCCGAACAACTACAGACCGAATATATGCTGACCGAACAGGATAACATTATCGATGAACAGGAATTCTTCTCGGCTCCTGACTTGACAGTACGTATCCGTTATCGTAGCAAACCGATTCCCTGCACGGTGAAAAGGCTGGAAGACGGGCGGCTGTTTGTACATTTCTTGTCCGAAGCATCAGCTATTGCACCCGGGCAGTCAGCTGTATTCTATATTGGAAGGCGGGTAGTGGGGGGCTCGTTTATTGCTTCCCAGCGGGGCATTGGCTTGGTTATTGCAGAAAATAAATAAGTAATGGATAGTAATAGAATGAGAAAATTATTTCTTTTTGGGGCTTTCATCCTGTTTATGACAGGTGTGTCCGCACAGCAAGATTCATTGAAGTATCGCATCAGTTTAAAAGACAAGGCTGCTACAGAGTATTCGTTAAAACGTCCTGAAAAGTTCCTGTCGGAAAAGGCTATTGAGCGACGTAAAAAGCAGAATCTTCCGATTGATTCTACTGATCTTCCGGTGTGCCGCAAATATATAGATGAAATCCGCAAGCAGGGAGTGAATATTGTGGTGGTTGGAAAGTGGGATAATTTTGTAACAGTATCTTGTAACGATACTACTTTAATAGACCGCATTGCAGCATTACCTTTTGTACGTTCTACGGAAAAGGTATGGTTTTCTCCCGGTGCTGATAAACCGACAATGTCAACGGAACGGGATTCTGTAATCAATCAACCGATCCTGCATCCGGATAGTATCTATGGGCGTGCCATCACTCAGGTTCAACTGAGCAATGGAGATAAACTGCATGAAGCAGGTTTCAAAGGTCAGGGAATGACGATTGCAGTTATTGATGCCGGTTTCCACAATGTAGATAAGATTACTGCTATGCAGAATATTCATATTTTGGGTACAAAAGATTTTGTGAATCCCCAAGCGGATATTTTTGCGGAGAGCAGTCATGGCTTGAGCGTTCTGTCTTGCATTGGAATGAATCAGCCTGAGATTATGACAGGGACAGCACCCGAAGCTTCCTTCTGGTTGCTTCGTAGTGAAGACGAATATTCGGAACATCTGGTAGAGCAGGATTATTGGTCGGCTGCCGTAGAATTTGCCGATAGTGTGGGAGTGGATGTGATTAATACCTCTTTGGGGTATTATACGTTTGATGACAAATCAAAGAATTATAAATACCGTGATTTGGATGGACGGCATGCTTTGATGTCTCGTCAGGCTTCACGCATTGCTGATAAGGGAATGGTGCTGGTATGTAGTGCTGGTAATTCCGGCATGGGTTCTTGGAAGAAAATTACCCCTCCGGGAGATGCGGAAAATGTATTGACGGTAGGAGCTGTTGATAAGAAAGGAACATTGGCCCCTTTCTCATCTATTGGTAATACTGCAGACCATCGTGTGAAGCCTGATGTAGTTGCAGTAGGGTCAGGATCAGACGTCATCCGTCCGGATGGTAATCAGGGACGGGCTAATGGTACTTCTTTCTCTTCGCCTATTATGTGTGGTATGGTGACTTGTTTGTGGCAGGCTTGTCCGAAGTTGACAGCAAAAGAAGTGATTGAATTGGTACGTCGGTCCGGTGACCGTGCGGATTTTCCCGATAATATCTATGGATATGGGGTACCTGATATGTGGAAAGCATACAATGAGTATAAGTTGAAGAATAAATAATAGATTACATACTGCTATTGGTGATGTGTGACCTGTAATACGTAAATGAACAGAATGGAAGCATTGTCTTTGTATGATTTAAACGCTTTGGTGCGTCGGAGCCTTGAACAATGCCTGCCCGATGAATATTGGGTGCAGGCAGAGCTGAGCGATGTGCGTACGAACAGTACCGGACATTGTTACCTGGAGTTTATTCAGAAAGATCCCCGTAGCAATAATCTGATAGCAAAGGCACGTGGAACCATTTGGGCAAATGTATATCGTTTGTTGAAACCTTATTTTGAAGAGTCGACGGGACAGGCATTTGTTTCAGGTATTAAGGTTTTAGTTCAGGTTACTGTCAGTTTTCATGAACTTTATGGCTACAGTCTTACTGTGCAGGATATTGACCCTACTTATACCTTGGGTGATATGGCACGCCGGCGCCGGGAGATATTAAAACAACTTGAGGAGGAAGGGGTGTTGACCTTGAATAAGGAGCTGGAAATGCCGGTCTTGCCCCAGCGTATTGCAGTAGTTTCATCACCTACAGCCGCAGGTTACGGGGACTTTTGCCATCAGTTAAAAAATAATTCCCGTGGCTTCTTCTTTCATACGGAATTATTTCCGGCATTGATGCAAGGCGATCGTGTGGAAGAATCTGTATTATCTGCTCTGGATGCTATTCTGAATCGTCAGGAAGATTTTGATGCTGTGGTTATTATCCGTGGCGGTGGGGCTACTTCTGATTTGTCCGGTTTCGATACCTATCTGCTTGCTGCTGCCTGTGCTCAGTTTCCGTTGCCCATTATCACTGGTATAGGACATGAGAGAGATGATACAGTACTTGATTCTGTGGCTCATACCCGTGTGAAGACTCCGACTGCTGCTGCGGAGTATCTTATAAATTGTATGGATCTTGCCGCTGATGAACTGGAAGTACTTATCAGTCAACTGCATGAAAGTGTGCGCTCCCGTCTGACAGAAGAACATCGTAAATTGATTTCATACAGAAACCGTATTCCTTCTGCTGTTGTCCGGCGTGTGTCCGATGCCAAACTTGCATTACTGACTACCCGGAAAGATATTTCGCTGGCTGTTCAGACTTTACTTTCGCGTCAACGGCATCGTCTGGAGTTGTTACAACAACGTCTTGCTGATGCTTCTCCCGAGAAGATGCTGGCACGTGGCTATAGTATCACGTTGAAAGATGGAAAAGTTGTAAAAAACGGGGATGTATTGCAGCTGAACGATGAAATAGTCACTCGCCTTTATCAAGGGGAGATTGTTTCTATAGTAACAGATTTATAGCTTATGGATATAATTCAAGATATCCATAATGGCGTTAATTAAAATAAAAATATAGATATGCCTGCTCCGAAGAAAAAAGAAACCTATTCCCAGGCAATGGAACGTCTGGAGAAGATTGTCCGTCAGATAGACAATAATGAGTTGGAAATCGATGCGCTTGCTGAAAAAATAAAGGAAGCGAATGAGATTATTGCGTTTTGCAGTGACAAATTGACTAAAGCCGACAAGGAAATAGAAAAATTACTGTCGGAGAAGCGAGAAAGTGAAGAATAAAGATTAAATTTGTTGCAAAATGTACGTAATGAGATTACTAATACTTTGAGATATGAAAGAAATAGATTGGTCTAATCTGTCATTCGGATACATGAAGACAGATTACAATGTGAGAATTAATTTCCGGGAAGGTGAGTGGGGAAAACTTGAAATCAGTAGTAGTGAACTGATCAATATGCATATGGCAGCTACCTGTCTGCATTATGGTCAGGAGGCATTCGAAGGATTGAAAGCATTCCGTGGTAAAGATGGTAAAGTTCGTATTTTCCGTTTGGAAGAGAATGCCGCTCGCTTGCAGTCTACCTGTCGTGGTATTATGATGGCAGAATTGCCCACAGAACGTTTCAAAGAAGCTGTACTCGCAGTAGTGAAGATGAATGAGCGTTTTATTCCGCCTTACGAAAGCGGTGCTTCTCTTTATATTCGTCCGTTACTGATCGGAACAGGTGCACAAGTGGGGGTTCGTCCGTCCAGTGAATATATGTTCCTGATCTTTGTTACTCCGGTAGGTCCATACTTTAAAGGTGGTTTTGCTGCTACTCCTTACGTGATTACTCGTAAGTACGATCGCGCGGCTCCTCTCGGAACAGGTATCTATAAGGTAGGTGGTAACTATGCAGCCAGTTTGCGTGCCAGCCAGGAGGCTCATGCAGCGGGTTATTCTGCAGAATTCTATCTGGATGCCAAAGAAAAGAAATACATTGATGAATGTGGTGCAGCCAACTTCTTCGGCATCAAGGATAATACTTATATAACTCCTTTATCTACTTCCATCCTGCCTTCTATCACAAATAAGAGCTTGATGCAGTTGGCTGAAGATATGGGCATGAAGGTTGAACGTCGTCCGATTGCAGAAGAAGAACTTTCTACTCTTGAGGAAGCTGGTGCTTGTGGTACTGCTGCGGTAATAAGCCCGATTGAACGTATTGACGATCCGGAGAATAATCATTCTTATATCATTGCCAAAGACGGCAAACCGGGACCTGTATGCATGAAGTTATACAATAAGTTGCGTGGTATCCAATATGGTGACGAACCTGATACGCATGGCTGGGTAACCATTGTAGAATAACGCATGAGTAAAGGTAAGTTAGCGAAGTTTGCCGATATGGCAAGTTATCCGCATGTGTTCGAATACCCCTATTCGGCAGTAGATGACGTGCCTTTTGAGATGAGAGGAAAATGGAATGAGTCGTTCTTTAAGAATGACCATCCCATTGTTTTGGAATTGGGTTGCGGACGCGGTGAATATACAGTAGGACTGGGACGGCTATTTCCAGATAAGAACTTTATCGGAGTAGACATCAAAGGTGCCCGTATGTGGTCTGGTGCTACGGAGTCGATGCAGGCTGGCATGAAGAATGTCGCTTTCCTGCGTACGAACATCGAAATCATCGATCGTTTCTTTTCAGAAAATGAAGTGAGTGAAATCTGGTTGACCTTCTCTGATCCACAGATGAAGAAGGCCACAAAGCGTTTAACTTCCACTTATTTCATGGAGCGCTACCGTAGATTCCTGAAACCGGATGGTATCATTCATCTCAAGACAGATAGTAACTTTATGTTCACTTATACCCGTTATATGATTGAGGAGAATAGCCTTCCAGTGGATGTGATGACAGAAGATCTGTATCACTCCGGCATGGCTGATGAAATCCTTAGCATTAAAACTTATTACGAACAACAATGGTTGGATCGTGGGTTGAACATCAAGTATATCAAGTTTCATTTGCCGAAAGAAGGTGAACTGCATGAACCCGATGTAGAAATAGAGTTAGATGAATATCGCAGTTATAACCGCAGTAAGCGGAGCGGACTGCAAACTTCAAAATAATACATAGTGATGAAGTGTTAGGGTGATAAAGTGCTGAACTGATAGTCACTTTATCACCTTACCGCTTTATCACTCTATCACAACTTTAGATTATGACACTTTATCCTAAACTGATTTTAGATGCACTGGCAACAGTGCGGTATCCCGGCACCGGAAAGAACCTTGTAGAAGCGGAAATGGTTGCTGATAATTTGCGTATTGAAGGCATGAAAGTCAGTTTCTCATTGATATTTGAGAAGCCGACCGATCCTTTTATGAAGTCTGTAATAAAAGCTGCTGAAACAGCTATTCATACCTATGTATCCAATGAGGTAGAGGTTGTTATTGCTACGGAGAGTAAGCAGGCGGCACGTCCTGAACCGGGTAAGTTATTGCCTCAGGTAAAGAATATTATCGGAATTTCTTCTGGTAAAGGTGGGGTAGGTAAATCAACGGTATCTGCCAATCTTGCAGTAGCTTTGGCAAAGTTGGGCTATAAAGTAGGTTTGCTGGATGCTGATATTTTCGGTCCGTCTATGCCGAAGATGTTTCAGGTAGAAGATGCACGTCCTTACGCAGAAAATGTAGAAGGACGTGACCTGATTGTACCGGTTGAGAAATATGGTATAAAGCTACTTTCCATAGGTTTTTTTGTTGATCCTGACCAGGCAACTCTGTGGCGTGGTGGTATGGCGAGCAATGCTTTGAAGCAACTGATAGGTGATGCGAATTGGGGCGACCTTGATTATTTCCTTATCGACCTGCCTCCCGGTACAAGCGATATTCACTTGACAGTGGTTCAGACGCTAGCCTTGACGGGGGCTATCGTAGTCAGTACTCCGCAAGCCGTTGCATTGGCCGATGCTCGTAAAGGTATCAATATGTTTGTCAATGAAAAGGTAAATGTTCCTATTTTCGGTCTGGTAGAGAATATGGCTTGGTTTACGCCTGCCGAACTACCGGAAAATAAATATTATATTTTCGGTAAGGAAGGCGCTAAGAAGCTGGCAGAGGAAATGAATGTACCTTTATTGGGGCAAATTCCTATTGTACAAAGCATCTGCGAAAGTGGCGACAAAGGTACACCGGTAGCGCTTGATGAGAATACTGTGACAGGACGTGCTTTCCTGCAATTAGCGGCAAGTGTGGTTCGCCAGGTAGATAAGCGGAATGTGGAAATGGCACCGACGGAAGTGGTGAAGATGCAGAAATAAGAAGTATCCCTTATATTTATAAAAGAAACAGTAGACTGAGTATGGATAGCTCAATCTACTGTTTTTTATTGGGACATGTTTCTATAATAATTCCGTTATGGCATCCATAATTTCTTTGTTTGTTCTTTCATTGCCATATCCCCTGATAACTTTTCTGATAATGTGGTGTTCATCCAGTATGAAGAAGAAGGGGGCTGCATTCCCTGTTTGATAGTCTTTGATTACCTGGTCGTTTGCATTCAGAATGGTGTAATTGAGCTTTTTATTATTTGCATACACTTGAATGGAATGTTCCTTCCGGCTCCAGCCTTCTATTGCTATAAGGTCGAAATCTTCATTACTGAATTTGCCTTTCAATTCTTTCAGGAAGGGAACGGCAGCCTGACAGGCACCACAGCCTATTCCGGTAAAGTTGATTAGCAACACTTTGCTTTTTTGGTTGGCAAGTGATACCGGATTGCCATTGGAGTCGTTTAAAGTCCATTCTGGGGCCTGCTTGCCTGTAAGTTCGGGTGCTGAGGCAGCTTTTTTATTACCGTATCCGTATGGCTCAACAGTATACCCCTTTGGGTAATAATCAGATACATTGAAATCATTAATGGACAACTTGTTGAATTCTACGGATGTAATAGTCGTAACTGATATATCATGCGACATTTCTCTCCGTGCTTTATAAGGTAGATTGTCCGACTTACGTATCCATAGCTCATAGATTGAGGTCGGTTCTACATAAAATGGCGGTTCCGGCATGTGATAGGCTTTACCGAAGAATTCCACTTGGGTATCTTCTTCAATAACCAATCTGAAAAAATAATCATTACCTTTATCTTGCAAGTCAACGGTTATGTTGTCCTTTGTTTGCAGGGCATATTTTATAATGTTTTTTGTATAGTTATAAAAAGGACCAATCAATGGTCTGAAAGGGAGTGACCGGGCGGTGAAGTTGTCTTCTACGATTGTTTTGTGCTCATCATACACCAGTACTCTTTTGTGCCCGTCATAGCAAAAGGTCATTTTGTCCATGTCTTTCGTTTCAAAAGAAGCATAACTCGCTCCAACGGTACTATCATTCGGATTATTGTATTCATTAGTATAATCAGAATTAGTGAATATTGGAACTGTATCACCGGGTTGCCAGGATTCATTAAAACTCGTGTAGCTTGCCGACTCTACCTTTTCGAGGTTATTGAGTACTTTCTGCAAGTATTCCTTTTGGTCTTCCTGTGCATTGACTGTGTTGATTATAAATAAGAAGGATAATAGAATAAGTAGCTTTTTCATGGTGCAAGAATTTTATGATTATCTGCATCCTCCCCTTGATGCCGGAATAAATGATCAGGGGGAGGACTTGCGGATAATCTATTGTGTAAGAGAGAATTTAAACTGAATAGAGGTTACTTTATTGTAATCTGAAAACGATAGGGAATGTGTATTTCACGTCTACTACTTTTCCTCTTTGCGTACCCGGTTTCCATTTAGGCATGTTCGTAGTAACACGGATTGCTTCTGCATCCAAAGATGGATTTACGCCCTCGATGATTTTAGGACGTGTGACATTACCATTTTTATCGACTATCATTTGTATGACTACCCGTCCTTGCACCTTTTCCTTTTGTGCCTCTACCGGATATTTGATATTTTTGGATAAATATTGCATTAATCCATTCGTGCCACCGGGGAATGAAGGCATTTCTTCCACTACTTCAAATACTACGTCTTCATTGACAGGCGATTCTTCCTTAGGGGCATAAGCCACGACTACCATTTCATCGACTTTTTCTATAGGCTTGTAGTCTTCTTTTGGGACTGCGTCATCTTTTAAGCGGAACATTACAGGAACTGTATACTTCACCCGGACAGGTTTTCCTCCCTGTGTACCGGGTTTCCATTTAGGCATTGCACTGATAACGCGCACTGCTTCACCGTCCAATTCAGGGTCTACTCCACGGATAATTCCTATGTTGGAAAGACTTCCGTCTGCGTTTACAACAAAATGTACAGTAACGCGTCCTTGTGTGCCATTCTTCTGTGCATTCACCGGATATCTGATGTTTTTCGATAAGAATTGCATCATTCCTGACATTCCGCCATCAGGATATTCCGGCATTGTTTCCACTACTTCATATACTGGATAGTCCGGATCATCAACAGGCGGATTTTGCCATTCCCTATCCATGACAATCTTCATGTTGGAGTTGTTTTCTTTGTTGACAGTGGCGGGTACCCCCATCATTTTTCCATCTTTTTTCCAAATTACTATCATTTTAGCATTCTTGAATGCTTTGAAAGAAAAATTACCGTTCTTTCCCGTGACATACGATTGACCTTGTGGTAATTTGTAGTCGCCATCAACGAAAAACTCAGCGCCTTCCACCGCTTTTCCGTCTTTATCCACTACTACCCCTTTGTAAGTCACAAGCTTGTCTTTATCCTGTTGCGGTGCCGGTGTTTCCAGCGGTGCCGTTTCAGTAGCAACTTCCATATCCGGCGCAGTTGTATCTGACGTCAGATTATCTTCCACAGCCTCTATGACCTCTCTGGCAACTTCTTTCGTGGTGCGTGCCACGGCTTCGATGTTGCTAATAATCATAAGTAAGGCTGCCAAGGGGAGGAACATAAGATACTTAGTTCTCCCTATTGCTCGGGTTCTCTTTTTGTTCATCATTTTGATGCGTTTTTTTAGAGGTAATACATTAAAACTGTTATAGATAGTTGCTGCAGCCTTATGGTGTGATAATCCTAACAGGTGATACTGATAGGCTTTGGAATCATGCCCGGTTTCAAGTACACGGTTGTCCGCCAGATATTCCAGATTGGTGCGGATTTCCCGTTTCATGAGCCAGGCAAAAGGATTGAACCAGCAAAATGTACATACAATCTCACTGACAAGTACGTCAATGGAATGCCATTGGTTGGCATGAGTCTGTTCGTGGGTTAATATTTCGCTTAGTTCATCTTCTGTATGTGAAGTCGGATGAATAAAAATCCAGTGAAAGAAGGAAAAAGGTCCGCTTGCTTGCTTAAGCAAGTGTACGTTGGTATTTCCAATCTTCGTTTTCCGGCTACGGAAAGCTAGCCGAATAATGCCTGCCAGTTGTATAAGAAAACGGGCGGCCAGTAGGGCTACTCCTCCCCAATAAATAAAACCAGCCGTTTGGAGCAGGATTGCTTTCCAGTCGAAGGTTGTCTTTTCCGGCGTCAGGGTAAACTCCGGCAAAACGATGTCGGCGTATAAATCTGCCATGGCAACCATAGGTTCCTGTGCCGTAATCCAAGTTTGTATATTTAGTAATGGATAGACGGCAGATACGGCAAAGAAACAGAGCAAAGCAACCCTGCGCCACGTGAAGAACGTGTCTTTATAGAAGAATAGCCGGTAAAACGCATAAAATAGCGCAATGGCTACGTTGATTTTTAGAAAATAGGCCAACATCTTTTGAAGTATGATTTATAGTTTATGATTTATGTGTTTCTTGAATCATGAAATATTTCCCTTATTCCGGATGTTATATATCATAAATCAAGAATCATAAATCTTCACTCTTTTCCTTTCTCAATCATATTGATGATATCTTTCAGGTCATTGGTTGAAATCTTTTGCTCTTTGGCAAAGAAAGAAACCATTTCCTTATACGAGTTTTCAAAGTAATTACGCACAAAGCCACTCATGAACGTACGTTTGTATTCGCTTTCACGGATAGCGGGTGTATATTGGTACGTATTTCCTACGCGTGCGGCTGTAACATACTGCTTGCGTTCCAGGTTCTTGACGATGGAAGCTACCGTAGTGTAGGGAGGTGCCGGTTGGGAATATTTGGCAACAATGTCTTTTACGAAGCAACTGCCCAGTTCCCAGATGTAGATCATTGCTTCTTCTTCTTGTATTGTTAATTTTTCCATGGAATAAAAGTTTTTGAATGAATTCAATACAAATCTACGAAAGTTTCGTAATAAAGCAATGAACAGTGAGTTAATTATTCTAAATACTGCTTTTTGAATCATGTGGATTGTATTATTGGGCAGTTGGAGCTAAAGTATATTGTGGGTATTTCTTTGCTGTGATATGTTTTTATGGCTTTTGTATGGAAAAAGAGGAGAATATTTGCATTTACTTTGAAGAGATTGGTTATCTTTGAGCATCAAACAAATTTGGATTTGAAATAGACTGTAGTATCGTACAGATTGATTCACTTTAAATTAAATAGAACATGAAGATTTTGAAATCATTGTTGTTGGGTATGTGTGTCGCATTATGTGCATGCACATCTCAAACTTCTACTGTGCAAACCAATGACAAGGGCACTCAGTGGGAATGGAAGAATGGAACTATTATTGTGAAAACTCCCGAGCGTCCGGCTGGGCAGCAGAGTGTGATTGGGCTGACTGCCCCGAAGATGGAAGTCGTTAGAGTAGGATTCGTAGGACTGGGTATGCGTGGCCCCGGTGCTGTAGAGCGTTTTACCCATATTCCCGGTACGCAGATCGTGGCTCTTTGTGATTATGAACAATCACGTGCTGAGGGCTGCCAGAAGTATTTGCAGAAAGCATCTTTGCCTAAAGCAGCTGTTTATTCCGGAGAGAAAGGATACGAAGAACTTTGTAAACGCGATGACATAGACCTGGTTTATATTGCTACCGATTGGTTGCATCACTTCCCTGTAGCAATGTGCGCTATGGAGAACGGCAAACATGTAGCTATAGAAGTTCCTTCGGCTATGAATCTTCAGGAGTGTTGGGACTTGATCAACATGAGTGAAAAGACTCGCAAACATTGTATGATACTGGAAAACTGTTGTTATGACTGGTTTGAAATGAATACGCTGAACATGGCACAGCAGGGAGTATTTGGTGAAGTGATTCGCGGACAAGGTGCTTACATCCATGAATTGAGCCCGTTCTGGGATCATTATTGGAAGAACGGTGAGAATGATAAACTGGGATGGCGTTTGGATTACAACAAGAAACATCGTGGTGATGTGTATGCTACTCACGGTCTTGGTCCTGTGGCGCAAGCATTTGATATTCATCGTGGCGACCGTATGGTGACGTTGGTAGCTATGGATACCAAGTCGGTTGTTGGTAAGGATCTGGTAGAAAAAAGAACCGGAGAGGAATGTGATGATTTCCGTAACGGTGACCATACAACTACACTGATTCGTACGGCAAACGGAAAAGTTATCGAGATTCAACATAATGTGATGACACCGCAACCTTATAACCGTTTGTATCAGCTTACCGGAACCAAGGGCTTTGCCAATAAGTATCCGATTCAGGGGTATGCTCTTGATGCTAAGCAGTTGAGCGCTTCGGGAGTAGAACCGCAAGTTGACAATCTGAATACCCATAGCTTTTTGCCTAAAGAGGAAATGGAGGCGCTTGTAGAAAAGTTCCAGCATCCAATATTAAAGAAGTATGGTGAAATGGCTAAGGAAGTAGGAGGCCATGGAGGCATGGATTTCATTATGGATAGCCGTTTGGTATATTGCTTGCAGAACGGTTTACCTTTGGATCTGGATGTATACGACTTAGCAGAATGGTGCTGTCTGGCAGAACTGGGTGAGCTTTCTATGGATAACAATTGTGCTGCTGTGGAATTTCCTGATTTTACCCGCGGCGAATGGAATGTTATAAAAGGCTATAAGTTTGCTTATGCAAGTCTTGAAGAAGAAAAAGAGACTATGGATAAAGCTAAAGCCTTTACAAGCAAATTGAAAGAAAAAGGAGCCGAAGACTGGAAGCAGGAATCGGGTGAGAAATAAAACGAATGGCACTGTTCATCATTGAATGTAAATGATGGGCAGTGCCATTTTTTTTTTAACAGGCTTCGTACCGTCCGGTACTTCTTTTTTATTGATCAGCTACTTTCAGAAGCTCTTCTTTCATTGTTTTAACACCGGGGAAACCTACTTGTCTGTATTTTATATTTCCTTCGCGGTCAATAATGAGGTAGGTAGGAACACCTGAAACATTGAAACTCTTGCCTAAGAAATTCCATTGGGCAGCTGTCACACGGTAATGTTCACCATGAATATCAGGAATCATATTTTCCCATGTCTTCAATGGAGATGTCTCACCGGTGATATACAAATACACAATATCCTTATCTTTTAATTCTTCCTTCATTGGAATCATTTCTTTGTTAGCCATGCGGCATGGACCGCACCAGGTAGCCCAGAAATCAACCAGCAATACTTTTCCACTGAACTTACTGATAATGGAAGCAAAGAGGTCTTCATCGCTGACTTCACCGGCTTCATTTACTGTGAATCCCGTCTTTTTCTTATTGGCTTCAATCTTTGCCAGGAGTTCATCGTTGGCTACAGTCAGCATTTCACGATAAGCGGAAGGGAAAGTGTTGATTGTGTTAATTTGCTCTTCAGTTAGCGGAGTGAAATTCTTGATGCTTTGATAAAGAGGAATAACCCGGACGATGTCAAAGAAGATACCGTTGTCTGTTCCCCAAGTTTTGGCAAGGTCATCACTTTTCTGATAATAACCGATTACGATGTTTGAGTAATTGCTGGACAGGGTGGCTTGCAGATCGTTTAGTATTGCAAAGTTAGCATTTGGAATATAGTCAGCCGGTATTTTCTGTGCCCGTTCCATATAGTATTTTTGAGCTTCTTCGCGTGTTATCTGATTGGCCTGTATGGCAGCTGATGTCAGTGTATTTGCAGCTAAACGCAATAACCCAATTGTGGACAACTTATTGTTGATGGTGAGTACTTGACGTGTTGCCAGACTGCATGGGAGTTTGTCTATTTCCGTTTGCACTTCAGCAGACAATTCCAGTACTTTTGATTTGTAAGTGTCTATATCCATACCGGCAAATGCCTTCATGTCCTTATATACCTTATCTTGTACATTGGTGTCGGGCATATCCTGGTTCAATTCTTGTGCAACAGTTGCTAAGGGGCCGTTAATGTATAGAATCTCTCCGTAAGGCTTCTCCTCGCTATGGAATTTAGACCGGCGGCGGGAGATCTCACGCAAATTGATATATGCTTCAGTCGTTTTTCCCGGTTCCATAAATAGTTGGAGGGGGGAACTGCCGGACATATATATAGAAACGGGTGTAGTACTTGCCAAGGATATTTCTTTGCTGAAACTACCATCCGGTTGGATTTCTACCAGTGCTTCCGATATATCGCCTTTGGCACTTTCCCATGATACCAGAGTCATGGTCTTGGACATGCCGGGACGGAAATCCAGTAACTTACCTTTCAAGGTAGCTTTACCATATTCGATGACAGGGTTTGGCAGGGCAGTTTCTTTGTCTGCTTTATGGATAACAGCCTCTTTCGGCAGTACCAACTTTGGCAGATTATTGCCTTTCAACTGGATTCCCCAAATACTGAATCCATTTTCAACGTCGGCACCTTCTGTGAAGTCAATGGATGTAACGGATGCGGGAAGGGGAGGAAACACTAACTGAAACTCGGCTTCACCGGATTCCGGCATCCAAAACTCTGCATCCGGTGTGATGCCTATGCCCGAACGTAGTTGGTAAGTCTTTCCGTTATTATCTTGCAAGTAACTTCCTGAAGCAATTTTTATCCAGTTTTTAGGCCGGTATTTGGCAAAAATGTGCAGGACTGTAGCCGTGTCACTGATTTCGACCTGGTTGACTTCAATAGAGGTGGTGTTACTTACGACGAACGGAGGTTGTTCAATCACTTTGTTTTTAGCTTGAATGGTGCAGCACATGCATAGTAGCAGACTGCTGAGGAGAAAATTGAGCTTTTTCATACTATATAGTTTTTATCAAAGTTACGAATCTTTCGTAATTGCAGAACATCTTGCTTGTTAATTGATGTAAAACGAATGAAAAATGTAGTTTTTCAGTGTAACTTTGGGTCATCTTAATATCTATTAAATCATGAGAACCAAAGCTTTAATTTTCGGATTGCTGCTGGCAGCTTCTACTCATGCCCAGCTTCTTTATCACGATGCTTCCGCTTTCCCCCTGTTAGGCAAAGCTACGGATGCTACTCTTACCCGTTACGAACGCCTTCCGGCTTCTTTGAAATCTGTTTCCCGCAAACCGCTCTGGGATTTAGGACGCAATAGTGCCGGACTTGCTTTGCGCTTCCGTTCCAACTCTACATGCATTGGGGCAAAGTGGGAAGTGAGGGATAACAGAAGTATGAATCATATGACTCCTACCGGAATCAAAGGACTGGATCTGTATTGCCTGCAAGATGGTAAGTGGGTCTTTGCCGGTAGCGGGCGGCCTCAAGGAAAGGTAAATGAGGCTACTATCGTGAAGAATATGGATCCTGAAGAACGGGAATATCTTTTATATCTTTCTTTGTATGACGGAGTCACCTCATTGGCAATCGGTGTGGATAGCCTTTCGACGCTTGACCAGCCTACTGTTGATTTGCCGGTACGTGAGAAGCCCGTTGTTTTTTATGGAACCAGTATTTTGCAGGGTGGTTGTGCTTCTCGTCCCGGAATGGCCCATACGAATATTCTGGAACGTTGGCTCAATCGTGAATGTATCAATTTAGGTTTTAGCGGTAATGCTTTGCTCGATCTGGAGATTGCGGAACTTATAGCTACGGTCGATGCTTCCATGTTTGTGCTTGATTTCCTTCCCAATGCCACAGTGGAACAGATGAAAGAACGGGCGGAGAAATTTTACTCTATCGTCCGTAGCAAACATCCCGAGACTCCCATCCTTTTTGTAGAAGATCCTATTTTCACTCATTCCCGTTTTGATAAAAGGGTTGCAAGAGAAGTGAAAGCTAAAAATGAAACGATTGCGGCTATTTTCCAGTCAATGAAGAAAAAGGGTGAAAAGAACATCTATCTTCTTTCTTCAAAGGATATCATCGGGCACGATGGTGAGGCTACTGTTGATGGTATTCATTTTACAGATCTGGGCTTTATGCGCTATGCGGAAGTATTATATCCGTTAATTAAAAAACATATTCGGTAACTTTTTCTATTTTATTATTCTATGAAACATGGCAGGTCTTGGCTATCGGCTTTATTGATTTCTTTTTCTATTTTGTCATTTGCTCAAAAAGAGCCGGTGGATTATGTCAATACGATTATTGGTGCTTCAACTTCGGCAGAGGCCGGAAAGTCGGGGCATGGGTTGGGAAAAACCTTTCCGGGAAGTTGTACTCCTTTCGGACTTGTACAGTTGAGTCCGGATACTAAAACAGGTGGTGATAACGGCCCCGGATATTCGTGGCATCATTCTACTATCGAAGGATTCAGCTTTACGCATTTAAGCGGTATTGGCTGGTATGGTGATTTCGGAAACTTTCTGGTAATGCCTACCACCGGACCATTACGGACATTCAAGGGAACCGAAAATAAACCGGAGGAAGGTTACCGTTCCAGATATTCCCATGATACGGAGATTACACAGGCCGGATACTATTCGGTATACTTGCAAGATTATCAGGTGAAGGTGGAACTGACATCCGCTCCTCGTTCAGGGATTCTGCGTTTCACATATCCGGAGTCGGAAAAGTCACGTATCCAGATTGATCTGGCCCGTAGAATTGGTGGTACATCTGATGAACAATATGTGGAAAAAGTAGACGAATATACGATTCGGGGATGGATGAAATGCACGCCCGCTTGTGGAGGTTGGGGAAACGGCTCGGGTAAATCTGATTATACCGTTTACTTCTATTGCTGTTTCGATCGCCCATTGACGGAATACGGTGTTTGGAGTGCTTCTATTCCTGAGGGTGTCAGCAGAAAGAATGATGCCAATGATAATCTGGCCTATTTCAATTATATTAAGGATGCCCGGATCATATCTGCTCCCGGGAAGGCACGGGGAAATCACTTGGGCTTTTATACAGAGTTTCCTACCCGGAAAGACGAACAGGTGCAACTGAAGTGTGGTATATCGTTTGTCAGTATGGAAGGTGCCCAGCGCAATCTGGAACAGGATATTCCGGACTGGAATTTTGAGCGGGTAAAAGAAAATACACGTAATCTGTGGAATCAGGTACTCTCTTCGGTAAAGGTTGAGGGAAGTGAAAGGGATAAGACTATCTTTTATACCTCTTTGTATCATACAATGATCGATCCACGTTGCTTCTCCGATTGTGACGGCCGCTATGTAGGTGCGGATAAGAAGATCTACCAGACGGAGAATTTTACTTATCGTACTGTATTTAGCGGTTGGGATGTATTCCGTAGTCAGTTCCCATTGCAAACATTGATTAATCCCCGATTGGTGAATGATGAGATAAACTCTTTGATCCAGATTGCCCAATTAAGTGGGAAGGAGTATTTCCCGCGTTGGGAAGTAGTGAATGCATATTCCGGCTGTATGTTGGGAAATCCCGCTATCTCGGTGCTGGCGGATGTCTATGAGAAGGGGATCCGGGAGTATGATGTACAGAAAGCCGTTGAGTATGCTGAGAATACACAGAAGCAGTTTGGTAATGGAGAACTGGGATATACTCCCGGCAGTCTTTCCCATACATTGGAGTATGCTTATACGGATTGGTGCTTAGGACAACTCATGGGTTCCTTGGGCAAAAAGAAAGAAGCAGCTGAATATGAAAAACGTGCCAAAGCTTACCGGAATGTGTGGTGTGACAGCGTGCAGTGGTTTCGTGCCCGCGTGAAGGGTGGAGGCTGGTTGCCTTGGCGAGGTCGCACGGCACAGGATCAGGGTACCACGGAAAGTAATCCTTTCCAGCAAGGCTGGTTTGTCCCTCATGACATTGACGGAATGAAAGCTCTGATGGGAGGACAAAAGAA
The DNA here is from genome assembly GCF_003471885.1 of Bacteroides sp. AM16-24. Classification (NCBI taxonomy): domain Bacteria; kingdom Pseudomonadati; phylum Bacteroidota; class Bacteroidia; order Bacteroidales; family Bacteroidaceae; genus Bacteroides; species Bacteroides sp. AM16-24. The sequence continues at coordinate 11,336 of NZ_QRKI01000014.1, read as the reverse complement.
GTTTGATGCGGAACTGGAAGAGTTCTTTGCCAATGTTCCGGAAGATTTTTTGTGGAATGATTATTATAATCATCCTAATGAACCGAACCATCATGTACCATTCCTTTTCAACTACTCTTCTTGCCCGTGGCTGACACAGAAGTGGACGAGAAAGATTTGTGATAAAGCTTATGGTGACGATGTTCTGGGATTGTGCGGAAACGAAGATGTAGGGCAGATGTCGGCGTGGTATGTATTGGCGGCTATGGGCATTCATCCGGTTTGTCCGGGAAATCCCCGTTATGAGATTACCAGCCCTGTCTTCGAAAGCGTAGAGATAAACCTGGATACACATTTTTACTCCGGTAAGAATTTCAAAATCATAGCGCATAATAACTCGCCTCAGAACATTTATATTCAGTCGGTATCATTGAACGGTAAGAAATTGAACCGTTTGTGGATAACGCATAATGAGATTGTGAAGGGTGGGGCACTGGAATTCGATATGGGACCCGAACCAACTGCGATGGATGAGTTAGTATTTTGATTACCAATGCGTTGCATTTACCGATTGTTTACCGTAGGATGTAAAAGCATTTACTGCCGTATGTAACGACCTTTACCCCTTATTGTAACGGCTTTTACCTCGGCATGTAACGGCCTTTACCTCGGTATGTAAACAGAGTTACCGTGTGGGGTAAACAGAGTTACCATGAAAGGTGACACTACAGTATGTTATTTGTTCTTGTATTCTTTGTATTTTTCAATCACATGTTTCCTGCTTTGGATAATCTGCCAGCGATATACCCAGCAAGTAGTCAGGAAGTAGATGCCTGCCTGTATCCATAATGCACGGTATTCAAAGGCTACTTCGCCCAGTGTAGCTCCCATGCTATTGATACGTACATAGCCATTGATGCCGAAAGTGGACGGGAAGATATAAGAGAAGTATCTCCAGAAATCCGGCATGGCGGCTCCCGGCCAGGAAACACCTGAAAGGAACAATAAAGGTACGGATGTGAAGACGAATATCAACATGCAGGTTTCACGGTTGCGTATGGCAATAGAAGCTGTCATGGCAAAGAATATACATGCTGCCAGATAAGGCAACATAAAGAGGGTCAGTACACCCGGTTGAGCTATCTGGATGAGACTGAACAGACGTGGCACTACACAGAGCACATATACGGATACAAGTGCATACACCATGAAGTAACTTAAACCTTTACCCAGCACGATACGTAATGTGCCGTTGTAGTGGCGGTTGATAGGAACTAAATCTTTGAAACGATTCTGTTCGCGGGCTGTTCCGGCAGAAAGTCCGATACCCAGCAGCAAGGTTTGCTGAATAATCAGTATCAATACCGCAGGTATCAGGAAAGCCGCAAAACCATTTGCAGGGTTGAACAAGGTAACATCTTCATATTTTATCGGATAGGCGGTAATCTCATCCTGGCGGTTGGTGGTATTGCCGGCACGTTGCATTTTGATGTCTGCATTCATATCCAATGACACGCTGGTATTGGTGTTCAGCAAAGATTTATAATAAAGCAATCCGCTCATATCGCAATACAGACTGACCTGCGTTTGCTTTCCCCGTGCAATATCTTCACTGAATTCAGCAGGTATATAGATGATGCCATAAGCCAGACGATCTTTCAGCATCAGTTTGGCTTCTTCCATGTCGGCGCAATAAGATACAATCTTCACTTCCGGACTGGAGTCCACTTTGCGCAGGTATTCGCGGCTTAACGAACTGCGTGAGTTATCCACTACCACAGCAGGTACTTCCCGTATGGTTTCATTGGTATAAATGAAAGCATAAATCAGTGGATACACCAACGGGACAAGCACAAAGAAGATGAGCACACCCTGATCGCGAAAGGTCGTGCGGAATTCCCGTATCCAGATATAGAATAGGTCGTGGATACCTTGTACTACTTTCTGTTTGAACGTCAGATGTTTCATTAGGGCACGTATTTATAATAAATCAACGCTTCTTTGAGCCGGTGTACGACAAAGAAAGGAAGCATCATAAAAATAAGTAACGCCACATAGTTTATCCATGAATAGATCATCGGATAACCGTTCAGGGCCTGATCTACATAGATCAGGAAATAGTGACGCAGCGGGAACAGATTGGCTAATCCTTGCAGAACCGGATGCATTGCCATGGCAGGGAATGATAGGCCGCACATAGAGAATGAAAGCACTCCCCATAAGGATGCAAAACTCAGTCCCAGACGCAGGGTAGGCAATGTACCTATCATCAGTACACCCATCCCTTGCGAAGCCAGTACAAGGCAGAGAGTGGCAAGAAGCATCGGCATGATGCCACTGTTGCAGGGGAAGTGCAGGAAGCCATATAGATATACGTTATACAATATACCCATCAGGAAGAAAATAGCCGTATGCGGCAACAGCTTTCCGGCAAGGGAGATATAGATGGAATTATTTCCCATGCGCAGCCATTCGCGTGCGGTACGGTCTTTTATTTCCACGCCGATGGAGTAAACCGTTATCATAAATATAAGCAGCATCAATACACCTGGTGCAAATGTGTTACACAGATATACGGAGTAATTCAGCCACGGATTGTTCAGCGGATGTGTATCGATGACGATGGGTTGCAGGAATGCCATAGCCTGGTCTTCCGTAGCACCTTTGGCATACAAACTGGTGCGTGCTGCGGCTCCCGATGCCAACTCGCTCATCATCTTCATATCTTTGTAAAGCAGAGAACCGGCGATAAGCAGCGTGTTGTTGGTATAGAACGATACGGTAGGCTGTCGTTGAGATTGCGCCTTGGCAGTGGTACCTTTCGGAATGTAGTAGAATCCGTAGATTTCTCCTTTCTGCATGGCGGCACGTGCTTCGTTGATAGTAGGATAATGGGCTACGATGGCGGTCTGCTCAAATGCATCCAAGTTTCGCATCAATTGGCGTGAAGTGGATGTCATATCCTGATCCACCACCCCTACAGGCATATTGACCGGTAAGCCCGAATCCATCAGTGTCGTGAAGAACACGTAGCAGAACAACGGCGCTATCACCATGCAGAACAGGTACAGCGGACGGGAAACGAGCCGTCGGCTTTCCCGTTTCATGACGTTCCACAAAGCTATATATTTCTTATCTCGTGCCATTCCTTATACTTATCACTAATCACTAACCGTTAATCACTTCTTCAGTATCACCGACATTCCGGGACGTAAGCCTTCCACTTTCTCCTGTGGTAAAGCTTTTACCTCAAAAGTCTTCAGATCAAATTGCCCGGTTGTTTTCGTAGCCTTCCAGGCTGCATAAGTACCAAGATCCTTCATGTAGTTCACTTTCAGGCGGATATTTTTATCCAATGCCGGAACGAAAGCTTCGAATTCAGTTCCCATTGTCAGACCTTGCAGCAAATCTTCCCGAACATTAAAAGTTATCCACATATCATCCAGTATGGCTATGTTCATGATCGGTGCACCGGTTCCTACCAATTCACCTACTTTGGGGAAGATTTCCGAAACTTCTCCGGCTGTCTGGGCTATAAGATAAGTTTCTTTGATATAAGATTCTACTTCTGCAACGGCTCCTTTGGCACGGTCTACCAAGGCGGCAGCTGCTGCTTTATCTTCTCGTTCCGCACCGTTTTTTGCCATGTCGTATTGAGCTTTGGCGGCTTTTTCTGTAGCGACGGCAGCGTCCCGCTGTGCAGTAACCTCATCCAGCTTTTGGGCTGACATCACGCCCTGATCAGCAAGATTCTTCACACGTTTGTAAGATTTCTCGGCTATTTCAAGTCCTGCTTTGGCTTTTTGCCACATCTCAAAGGCAGCTTGTACCTGTTCATGACGGGCGCCTTTCAGTGCTTTCTCATTCTGTGCCTGAGCAGCAGCTTCTGCGGCCCGAGCCTGTTCCAGCTTAGCTAACACATCCGGAGCTTCCAGTATGGCGAGGGTATCCCCGGCTTGTACACTTTGTCCTTCCTTTACGCGGAATTCCAGAATTCGTCCCGGTACTTTGCTCGATACCCGATACTCTGTGACTTCAGCTTGACCTTGTACGATTTCCGGTCCTTTGCGCAACATGAAGAAACCCACTACGGCTACAATGGCAATGACGCCTGTCAGCGTTAAGAACGCTAGTAGCATGTTACTGTTTTGTGATTTGGTATCCATCTTATGATTTATGATTTCAGATTTATGATTTATGAGCTTTCACCCTTTTAATTTTTAATATTTAATTGTCCCAATGCTTTCTTCAGGTAGATGTCAGTCAGTTTTACGTCAATCTGTGCATCTATCTTTTCGGATTGGGCAGAAAGCCAGGCTGTGTGTGCTTCGAGTACGTTGCTGGCAGCTATCACGCCTTCTTCAAATCCGAGTGTAGCATAACGGAGGTTTTCATCCGCTTTTTCCAGATTCTTTTCTGCCATAATCAGTTTCTTTGCAGCTTCATTCACTTTGAAAACCGACTGGTTGACTTGAAGCTCAATCTTTTCTTTGGCGTCATCCAACTGATATTGGGCGATACGGGCTTCTGCTTTGGCTGCTTTTACCTTATACATACCTTCTCCCCAATGCCAGATGGGTACTTGTAATACTACACCGACATTCCACATACCTTTGAATTTCTTTTCAAATCCGTTGAAAACAGAAGGATTGGTCATCATGTAGCTGCCCATCAAAGCTAATGATGGCAAGTATTCTGAACGGGTGACATTTACTTTCTGTTTGTAGATTTCCGTGGCAAGTTCCAGGCTGCGTACTTCCGGTCGTGTAGCATAAACCGTATTGAGATCAATGCCGTTGGCAGCTACCGGATCGGGCTTGAGGTCATTTCCCTTTTCATCTTTCAGGATGATGGGAGAGGAGAGGTCCAGACCACATAGTTGGCATAGTAACATTCTGGAAAGACTCAGCCCATCTTCCACTTTGGTGAGTGTCATTTCCGCTTCGTTTACTTTTACCTTTACCGACAAACCATCTGCTTTAGTTGCGACACCTTCGGCAATCATCTTGTCCACATCGCTTTCCAGTTTCTGCAATAATTTGAGATAACCTTCTGCCAACTTCTTTTTGCTGGCGAGCGATACGACTTGCCAATAAGCCTGGTCGGTACTGAGGATTACATCTTGCAAACCACTATCATGCTGTTGGCGTGCCAATTCTTCGGCATATTTGGTAATCTTGTTGTAAGCGCGAATTTTCCCACCCATGTACAGCGGTTGTGTCAGCGTCAGGGCGCCGGCGTACATGTTGCGGGTATCTGTACGGAATGCATCAACGAGGGAGTTTCCGAGACCATTGAGAGGAGAAGCAATGTCTACGTTGCCCAATGCCTGGATCAGTGCCATGAACTGCGGATTCTGTGTCAGTTCGGGGTGCTGCGTCAGTATACCTTGTATACCATTTTGCATAGCACCGCTTACTTGAGTTCCCATTGAACCTAACGCACCTTTCTGGGCATCGCTCAATAGTGAAATTTCTTTTTGGGTGCGCATATATCCACCGGTGGCGGAAATATCGGGGAGGTAATTGGTAAATGCTGCCTTTCGCTGATAATGCGCAGAGTTTATTTTCTCCTGGCTTATCAGTAGTTCTTTGTTATTGGCAATTGCCAATGAACGGCAACTATCGAGGCTTAAAACCTCTTGTGCGCAGACTGAGAAGGTCAGACATACCAACCAAGTGAAACAGAAGAACTTTCTCATTGTGTCTATACATTATTAAGGTGATTAAAATGTTGTTTTGTGACGCAACAATAATTGCATAAACAACGATGCAAATGTATAGGCTTTCAGTGAGACCTCAAAATAATTTAAACTTTTTTAGTCCAATGTAAAGGATTGCGAGCCGATAAGTGTTCCGTCAGCGAAGAGATCTACACGGTAAGTACCTGCATATAAGTATTCTTCCACGTTCCAATATACGGTTATATTTTGTTCTTCACCGTTGTATTCAATGTACTTCTTGATGGAATAACCCAGTTCGCGGTTCTCGTATGGGAAGGTATTTGCGGGATTTTTGGTCAATACATCATTGTCCGGTTTGGTGATACGTACGTAGATAATACGTTCTCCTGTCTCGGCAGTTATATTCTTGACGATTGTGAATCCTATTTTGAATTTTACTACATCTTTCACCTTCTTGGCTGTTTTGTCCCGTTTGTTGACAGCCTGTATGTTGATATTGGTAGCGTCTAACTGGGCGGCAAGGGTGACTTTTTTATTCAGATTCTTTTTCTCTTCCGCCAGATTGCTGATTTGGCGGGAAGCATCGTTATACTTCTGCGTCACTTGTGCAATCACTTCTTTCTGATGAGCAGTGAGGCGGTTCAGTGAATCTATCTGGTTGATATATCCTATCATAACCTTACGCAGAGTGGCAAGCTCCTTTTTCAGTCGGCGTATTTCTGCGGCATTACTGCTTTTTACGGTACGCAGTTCTTCCAGTAAACGTTGGGTTTTTAATTGTTCCTGTTCCAACAGTACAGACAGGGAGTCATTGGAAACTGTCAGCTTCAATTCATCGTACTGTTGTGCAAAGCGCGTATATTCGTTTTCCAGGTCTTCCTTTTCCAGTTGGAACTCCTGTACTAGTTCTTTATTGGTCTGCTTCTCTGAAATTAATAAAGCGGTAACTCCTACTAATAATAGTATAAAAATTATCCCGACGGTTATCAGAAGTTTGTTCTGTTTGTTAAGCATAGATTTCTGTTCTTTATAAATTGAGATTATACATAGCATTCTTTATGCGCCGAGGCCGGAACGTTGCTCGGCTTCAGCGTCCGAGCAGTTTGTTCCACTGCATCTGTATGGAGTGGAGTGCTACAATGATCGGATACCAGCGTGCTTCAGCCGGTGCAAGTCTCTTCATGTCTTTGCATCTGGCTGTCAGTTGTGTCAGCGTATGCCATTTTCCACTCCAATATCCTTTGGGACGCCGTTTTTTATCGGTATTGAATTTGCCGAAGTTTCCTCCTTTCCAAATGTCATTCATCAGCCACTCGCCTGTGGGCAGGTCATCCGCAGTGTAGGCTATCGGCAGGTGTTCGTCCGAAAGTCCCAAATACCTGGTGGCAATAACTCCGAATATCCTTGCTGCCTTTGTCAGACCATATTCCTGTAACAGTTGTCTTACGGCTTCTTTATCGAGTGTGTCTGCATGATGGTGCAGCAGGCAGGCCCAGTCGCATATTTGGCGCAGACCGATACCTTCATTTAAGGCATGCAACACAGAGTGGATCAGTATGTAGACAGTATCGAACGTAAGAGGGGGGACGCTGACCACGCTGTCGCCTACCTGCAATGTACGCATCTCGGCGGCACTGTGCCATCGGGCGATTTCTGCTTGGAAACTCTTGTTGGCCGAAGGTGCGTTCAGGGTATTCAATACCCGGTGGTTTTCAATCCTCACGCCGTGCCATTCAAACCCTATATGCTTGAAAGTCTCATCCCGATCCGTGTCGGTGGCATCAGGTTGTAGCAATGCATTGATCTTTTCGTAGTTCTCGCTGCCGGTAAACAAGTCGATATCACCACATTGCCGATGCAGCGGATATCGGTAGTTTTGTGCTACGCCTTGGCCTTTCAGCAGCACAGGTTCTACGTTATGCTTGCGGCATAATTCATATACATTGGTTAGTTCTTGATTCAGCACATGGTTATGTTCTTCTATTTGCAGTAGTGTATTGCACCACTTTAAATAAAGTTCGCGCTTCGGACGCAGCTCTTGTGGCAAAGTCTGCATACCGTCGAAGGTGATGCCTAACAGGGCTTGTGCTTTGGCCGACTGGTATAGTTGTGCCCAATCGGTTTGCGCATCAAATAGACCGGCATCTGTAGCAGTGCCCCATAAGCCTGATTGTACAAGCGAAAAAAACTGTTTTTGTATAGGAGTCATATCTTTCTGCTGGATTCATGTTTTCGTTTCCGGGGGCAAAGATAGTGCAAACCGGGGGCATATAAAATGAACAAGCTCATTTTTTATGTCGAATGCAGTTTATTTTCACTTTTATAGAGAAGATTCATAGATAGAAATCCAACGTATCATAATGAAAAAAATGGGGTTGTGTTAAAGCACAACCCCAAATATTAAACATTTAGATTATATAATCCTATTCAGTCAGTTTTTCCTTTTAAAGAAGAATGAATAGACTCATACTTCTTTAAGGTTTCTTTGTTCCGTATTCATTACCCAGCCAAGTAATTGTACCAGACTGGCTAACACGCATGCCACCAGAAATATACCCTTTATTGTCTACAGTGTAAGTTGTGGTATTGTTACTGTCAACTTCTGCCTGGAATTTGCCAGTCAAGACAACTTCTACATTATTCGTCAGTCTTGTACCGTATGCCAAGGTGATGTCTTTCACTGTAACTTTCGCATAACTAGCATAGTCACCTGTAGAAGCTAATTCATTATTACCTTCGAAGTACAACAGAGCTTTCGATGCTGTAAGTCCCATAGTAGAAGCCTTAGTCGGGTTAAATGTCAATTTAACATCTTTCTTTACTGTGATCTTAGTAGCATTGGTCAAGCTCCAAGCTTCAGAGTTGGCGTCAGAAGCCTTAGAAATGATATAGTGAGTTACACCATAAGAATTGGCGTTCTTCATGAAATCTGCCTTCTTTTCATTGTCACCTGTTCCAGGAACAATACCATCATTGTACTCAGCAATGAATTGACCATCCTCTACGTTAGCAATATTGACATTTTTCTTGTCTCCACTTTTAGCATAATAATAGTTGATAACATTGCTGTTGTTCAATGTTGCTGCGTTGGTAGCAGTACCTTGCAACTGAGCAGTATAGAATAAATTGATAGTACCTTCATTAGTTACGGTTGCCTTGCTGGGGAAGCTCAGGATACCCTTAACGTTCATAGTACCGTTGTTCGTACTCTTGTTTGCAATGTTCAATTCACCAGCTTTTTCATTCGTAACTAAAATGTTAGTGATTCCGTTCAAAGTTGCAATGCCAGTAGTCAATTTTGCACCGTTAACGTTCAGAATAGAGTTTTCCTCTGTTGCAAAAATACCTGTTCTGAAATCAGCGTTTACGTCCAGAGTAGCATCTTCTACAACTACTATATCAATTTTGCTATTAATCAACTGACCAGCGCCAATCTTGTTTTTACCATTAAATTTGATAGTCACTGCTTTTTCTGCGTGTTCATTCAAAGTTAATGTATTGCCTGCAGCAATGAATGCTTTGATAGCTTCGTTATTACTTTCAGCAGACCAATCGAAATCAGTCAAATCCAAAACATTGTTAGCGTCATCACCGTCAACACAGAGCGCAAAGTTCTTCTTCACTGCATTTCTGCTGTTGATACGTTCGATGGCAGCAAGCAAATCTTCCTGAGTTTTAATACAGTTGGTTTCAAATGCCAAATCATCTACATTTACTCCTATAAAACGAGTACAGAATGCTCCTGTTCTTGAAGCCCATCCACCTGCGTAGAATGCTTCAGTATCCTGGATCTTGGCAAATTTATCACCCACTTCTGCATCAGGACCTAAAACGAGCATGCCACTAGGATCGGCTTCTGTACTTCTATACCAGTCGTTTTCTGCAACTTCCACAACACCATAGTTAGTATGGATTCTCAAAGCCAATTTATAGTTGTCGTTCGTAAAATAGCTGTTTTTTTCTGTGTAAGGCATCAACAGGAAATTTACGCGACCAGTAGATTTAGCCACAGGTTGGTCGATAATAGTAGTGATGCTTGAAACGTTTTTATCATTGACAAACAGCCCTGTCTCATCATCTGTCGTAGGCAATGCGTATTTGGAAGTACCGTTCAACGATGGAATACCAAATTCATCGTATTTTCCGTTATTCCATCTTTTGATCTTACCCATGTTAAATAGACCGGAAGTCGCAATTTTGTCTCTAGGCCATTCTTGATCGGTTGTCACTACCAGGTCAACGCTTTCAATCTTTACCAATTCAGGATTTATAGTTGTCACCGTACCTGCTCTAAAGGTCACACGAGCATCCAGCATGTTGGCAAAACGAAACATCTCCATATTAATAGCTTTCGACATGCCAGCCTCTTCATTTTGCAACGGATAGATGTAAGTCGCATTTTTGTTTGTTTTTACAGTTTGCTTATCTACTCTTCTTGACACCCACGGCATCTTGTCCACAACATAAGAAAGTACCTCTGCCGGTTGGTCCAAGTCCGTACTTCTCTGATGTTGTTCTGCATCAACACTCAAGCCAAATTTACCATCTACTTTATATCTGTCAGAATAAGGATAGTAAGCAAAGTATTGGCCTTCTAATATCTGCCCATCCTGCATTCCAAAAATATTTTTGCTAGGATCGTTGCAAGTCATACGGGTATTGCTTGCCCAAAATGCAGTATTTGGCAGTACAGTCGGATCATATTGTCCTTGAGCTAATTGTGTTTGGATTTCCGGTGCATTCACCCAAACTAGCCCAACTTGGTCTCCTGCTTTCCACTTTAAATTCCAACCGTCATTTGCCATTCTGGTTGTGGCATTTGTTTCCTTATTAAAGGATAAAGTGACGTTTTCCAACGGCTTTCCTTTGTATTGTACTTCCGGTTCTACGTTCACCAGAGCCTCTTCCTGGCTACATGCTGCAAATAAAGCAGGCAGTGCACAAGCCATTAATAAATGTTTTGTTTTCATTGCAATAGTTTAAATTTTAATATTAATTAATATACGTTCGCCTAGGTTCAAAAACTTTTATTTAGTCGTCGCCACCACTAAGGTCACCGTCGTTGCCACCTATCCCAGGACCTTCAATGCCAGAAGCAGCAAAACCTAATTCTACTTCTACCTTCAGAATTTCCACTATCGGAGCTTCATACTTCATTTCCTTTTCTACTTTCATAATCATAAATTTAAATTGTTAGTAATATAAAAAATCTCTTCATTATTAATTAGTAATACACCTCTCTATTGTAAAAATCAAGCCCGTTCTTACGATCTTGCAAATATTTCTATAAAGGGGGCCAGTAAAACCTCCTTTTCAGCCTGCAAAGTAAAAAACAAATTTCCTAAATAAGCGGTGAGTGTATTTGGTTGATATACAAAGTGTTATTGGTTTTATAAAAGAGCTAAATATCCCAATAAAAGAATCTATTGAAACCTGACAATCTGAGCGAACATGCTGAACTACAATCCATTCCGAGTTCATTTCCCAATAAGCTGTTTTACTCCTCCAAGTAAATTGACACTACTTTTTAGCACCTTATTTTGTAAGAATGTACTATTATAACCCATTTATTTCCAATAACAAAGAGATTCTATTAATCAAAAAAACATTCATTAAACAGAATAGTAATGACACCATTTTCAGGCACCAATGACAAGAAATGAAGTTACAACCG
>NZ_QRKI01000013.1:150695-186005 GCF_003471885.1 Bacteroides sp. AM16-24 | reverse complement strand
GGAGAAAAGGGAGATCAACTTTTCAAGTTCTTCAGGAGAAAAACCTTTACTTCAAATATTATAATGCAGAGAATAAAGAACTTTCGATGTCGTCGAATATACGAAACAACTCTTCTTTCGTTTCTGCCCGTAGCATGGCGATGCGTGTATCCCGGAAATTGGGTATTCCCTTAAACAATGGACTTGCTGCCAGATGGCGGCGTACATGCAGAATCCCTCTTCGTTCATCCAACAGATTGACGCTGTCTATTACTTCCTGACGCAATACACCTAATTTCCATTCTGCACTCAGCGGAGGCAATTCCTCTCCTGTTTCCAGATAATGCCTTACTTCCTTGAATATCCATGGACGGCCGAAGCTGGCACGACCTATCATGATTGCGTCTACTCCGTAAAGCTCAAAACATTCTTTTGCCCTTTGAGGGGTAGTGACATCTCCGTTACCGATAATGGGAATGTGCATCCGCGGGTTCTTCTTCACCTCACCGATAAGTGTCCAGTCCGCTTCACCGGTATACATTTGTGCACGGGTACGCCCATGAATGGTGAGGGCAGCAATACCGCAATCCTGTAACTGCTCGGCAAGATCTACGATGATTTTATTGTTGGCATCCCAGCCTAAACGGGTTTTTACGGTGACGGGTATCTTTACGGCATCCACTACGGCACGGGTAATTTCAAGCATCTTGGGAATATTCTGCAACATACCTGCACCTGCACCCTTGCCTGCTACACGCTTTACGGGACAGCCAAAGTTAATATCAAGAATATCCGGTCGTGCTTCTTCCACAATACGTGCGGCCTCTACCATGGTCTCTGTGTCTTTACCGTATATCTGTATGGCTACGGGGCGTTCTTCGTCACTGATATTCAGTTTCTGCTCGGTTTTGCTGACGGAACGTATCAGGGCATCTGCCGATACAAATTCGGTGTACACCATATTGGCGCCAAACTTCTTGCACATCAGTCGGAATGCGGGGTCGGTGACGTCCTCCATCGGAGCTAAAAATATGGGGCGTTCGCCCAGATCTATGTGGCCTATCTTCATGGATGAATTGAACTAAATGATTATTTCGCTGCAAAAATACGGAAAAAAGCCTACCTTTGTATCATTCATTTATTTAACTAATATAGAATTATGAGAAAAGGTTTGGTTTTAGTAGTGATGTGTGTAGCCATGCTGTTTGCTGCTGCATCTTCTGTTTCTGCACAGGCTCCAAATGACGAGTACAAGGCTACATTGGAAAAAATGCTTGAATTATCCGGTTCTATGGCATCTGCAAAGGCTATGGTACCGCAGATGATAGCTATGTTGAAACAACAGTCGCCTTCGGCTTCAACCGCTTTTTGGGATGGTTTCCAGAAAAAGTGGGAAACAAAATTCGGAAGTAAGCTGGCGGAACTTTATGCTCCTGTTTATCAGAAGTATCTTACACTGGATGATTTGAAGAAAATCGTTGCTTTTTATGAAACACCCGTCGGAAAGAAGTTGGGCGCATCTACGCCTGCTATGATGACCGAAGGTATGCAGATCGGACAACAGTTGGGCATGGAGATTGCCACTGAACTCCAGAAAGACCTGGATGCGCAGGGAAACAAATGAGTAAGTTACAAGCTACGAGCTACCGGCTACGAGTCCTTTCGGAACATAGCGCAGCCACTTGTAGCTTGTAGCCGGTAACTCGTAGCTTATAAATATATGATTTATGGATTTAAAAGATTTTGAAATCATGGCTCCCGTCGGCTCGCGCGAATCACTTGCAGCAGCTATCCAGGCGGGTGCTGATTCTATCTATTTCGGCATTGAGAATCTGAATATGCGCGCCCGTTCGGCGAATACTTTCACCGTTGACGATCTGAAGGAAATAGCGCAGACGTGTGGTGAGCACGGAATGAAAAGTTATCTCACCGTCAATACCATTATTTATGACCAGGACTTGACGCTGATGCGCACTATTGTAGATGCTGCAAAAGCTGCCGGTATCTCTGCAGTGATTGCTGCGGATGTGGCTGTGATGGGTTATGCACGGCAGATAGGTCAGGAAGTACACCTTTCCACGCAATTGAATATTTCGAATGTGGAAGCACTGCGCTTTTATGCACAGTTTGCTGATGTAGTGGTGTTGGCACGCGAATTGAATCTGGAACAGGTAGCCGAGATTTACCGTCATATCTGCGAAGAAAATATCTGCGGACCCGACGGGAAACCTATCCGTATCGAGATGTTCTGCCACGGTGCGCTTTGCATGGCAGTGTCCGGAAAATGTTATCTTTCACTTCACGAGATGAATCACTCGGCTAACCGGGGTGCCTGTATGCAAGTGTGCCGCCGCTCTTATACGGTACGTGATAAAGAGACGGATGTGGAACTGGAAGTGGACAATCAGTATATCATGTCTCCCAAAGACCTGAAAACCATTCATTTTATGAATAAGATGCTGGATGCAGGCGTACGGGTATTCAAAATAGAAGGGCGTGCCCGTGGACCGGAGTATGTCCGTACGGTAGTGGAGTGCTATAAAGAGGCTATCCGTTCTTATCTGGACGGTACGTTTACCGATGAAAAGATTGCCGCATGGGATGAACGCCTGAAAACAGTATTCAACCGTGGTTTCTGGGATGGTTACTATTTGGGCCAACGCCTTGGTGAATGGACAAAGAACTACGGTTCTGCAGCTACGGAACGGAAAATATATGTAGGCAAGGGCGTCAGGTATTTCTCTAATATCGGTGTGGCAGAATTCTTGGTAGAAGCTGCGGAGTTGAATGTAGGTGATAAGTTACTGATTACGGGACCCACTACAGGTGCGGTATTTACTACGCTCGATGAGGCCCGCGTTGATCTGAAACCTGTGCAAACGGTGAAGAAAGGACAGCATTTCTCGATGAAAGCGGACAAAATACGTCCCAGTGACAAACTTTACAAGTTGGTTTCTACGGAAGAATTAAAGAAATTCAAAGGACTGGACATTGAAAAAACTCGCGGATGATACACTTATGATACACTTTATAAGTGTAAAGCTATACCTGTAAAATGATTCAAATAGAGTGTGTCACAAGTGTATCATTTTCAAAGAAAGTGTGCCATAAGTGTGTCATTTAAGTTTTATTATGGAAAAGTATATCTATGAGTTGGAGATGAAGGTGCGCGACTATGAGTGCGACCTGCAAGGCATCGTGAATAATGCGAACTATCAGCATTATCTGGAACATACCAGACATGAGTTCCTGTTATCAACAGGCGTAAGTTTTGCCAAGTTGCACGAGCAAGGTGTAGACCCTGTGGTGGCACGCATCAATATGGCGTTTAAAACTCCGTTGAAGAGTGGCGACGAGTTTGTTTCCAAACTCTATATGAAGAAGGAAGGCATCAAGTATGTTTTCTATCAGGACATCTTCAGGAAGAGTGACAATAAAGTAGTAGTCAAGGCAATGGTGGATACGGTCTGTCTAGTGAACGGACGTTTGAGCGACAGCGAACTGTTTGATAAAATCTTTGCGCCTTATCTTACCGATAATCTCTAATCACTAACTATCGTGAATAACGACGAACGTATTTGCAGTATAGCCCTCACACTTTGCCCCGGTATAGGACATATCGGGGCGAAGCGTTTAATAGACGGTATAGGTAGTGCTGCCGAAGTCTTCCGTCTGCGTAAAGAATTGCCCGAACTCCTTCCCGGTGTAAGTCCCGCTGTGGTTGCTGCACTTGATAACCCCGCAGCTTTTCTACGTGCCGAACATGAGATGGAATTTGTGGAGAAGAATCGCCTGACCTGCCTTACGTTAAAAGACGAATCTTATCCTTCTCGCTTGCGTGAGTGTGAAGATGCTCCGGTAGTTCTATTCTTCAAGGGTAATACTGATTTCAACCGTCTTCGCGTTATTGATATGGTAGGCACCCGTAATGCTACGGAATATGGCAAACAGTTTTGTGCAGACTTTCTTCGTGATTTGTCTGCTTCCTGTCCCGATGTCCTGGTTGTGAGTGGCCTGGCTTATGGCATTGATATTCATTCCCATCGTGCAGCATTGGCTAACCATCTTTCCACAGTGGCGGTTCTGGCCCATGGGCTGGACCGTATATATCCTTATGTCCATCGTAAAACAGCTATTGATATGTTAGAAAATGGTGGACTACTCACTGAATTCCTTACCGAAACCAATCCCGACCGTCACAATTTTGTAAGCCGCAATCGTATTGTAGCAGGTATGAGCGATGCTACCATTGTGGTAGAATCAGCCGATAAAGGAGGTTCTCTTATTACAGCGGACCTTGCCGTAGGCTATCACCGTGATTGTTTTGCTGTTCCGGGACGTACTTCAGACGCATCTTCAAGAGGGTGCAATCTGCTGATACGTGAGAATAAAGCCGCTCTCATCCAGTCTGCCGAAGATTTTATAGAAGCTATGGGCTGGAATCCTGCCGGAGAACCCGTTAAGCCGGAAGGCATTCAACGTGATCTTTTTCCAGAATTGAGTAAAGACGAGGAATGTATTGTAGGTATTCTTACCCGCCAAGGAGATCTACACGTCAATGCACTGGTAGTAGAAGCGGATATTCCTGTGAACCGTATGACTGGTTTGCTTTTCGAGTTGGAGATGAAAGGGGTGGTTCGTGCAATGGTGGGAGGAGTATATCATTTATTAATGTGAGTCGTCTGTAGAACGATATTTTTTCATATCTTTGCTTGCGTTACCATGTCATAATGCTATGAAATACCTTATTTTATGTCTGTTCCTATTATGTGGAGAATTGCTTGTATGTGCACAGCATATGCTTTCCAGACAGTTTCCTTTCTTCTATCAATTGTCTTCCAATGAAATCTTTGATATTTATCAGGACCGCACAGGTTATCTTTGGATTGGTACTACGAATGGTCTGGCACGATATGACGGTTATGGATTACAGACTTTCCGTTCCGACTATAAAAACCTGAACTTATTAAGTGACAATTCTATCGTATGCATAACCGATAATGATGTATATGTATGGATTGCGACGAGAAAAGGTGTTAACCTCTATAATAAACAGACTTGCCAGGTCATACCATTCCCTGATGAAAGACTCCGGAATAGGGTAATAGACTATATAGTAATTGATAAAAACGAAATCTCCTGGATAGCCTCCGGAGGAAAAATCTATAAGTGTGACTCCACTGCTCATGTTATACGCGAATATGAACTTTCTTCTGAATCGGGTAAAAGCCCTACTGTAAATTCTATATATGTAGATTCTGGAGGATCGGTATGGGTACTTTCCTATGCAGGTTTGTTCAAATATGATCTGCATACTGACTCTTTCGTAGGCTATCCGCAACTTGAAAAAGGGAACTCATTTTTTACTATGTTCCAGGATAGCTCGGGAAACTATTGGATAGGCACATGGGGAGAAGGATTGTGGCAGTTTTTCCCGGATAAGGCAGGAGAAGAATGTTATAA
This sequence comes from Bacteroides sp. AM16-24, assembly GCF_003471885.1. NCBI lineage: Bacteria > Pseudomonadati > Bacteroidota > Bacteroidia > Bacteroidales > Bacteroidaceae > Bacteroides > Bacteroides sp. AM16-24. Next base: position 180,563 of record NZ_QRKI01000013.1, on the reverse strand, counting down.
GCGACACCATGTACTGAATCCCCGAAGCGGTGAGACTGAACCTATCTTTTTCAGTATGACCCAGGATGATACTTTCGGTTATCTTTGGCTGTTATCTTATGGAGGGCTCTATGCGTTAGAATATACAGGCGAAGGGACATTGAAGCAGGTCGATATACACGATCTGGTAGATACACAGATGATGTACACCAGAATACGAAAAGACAGAGAAGGTAATTTGTGGTTGGCTTCTTATGATATGGCTTATACCATTTTCTTTGATAATTCGAATATAGATAATTATCCTTTGCGTCAGTTTAAGGAACAAACAGGATGGGATGCCAATCTACTTAATCTTTGCTTGGATGGAGATAATGTTTTATGGATGAGCCAAGACAGATATGGACTTTGCCTGTACGATTTGTCCCGGGATGCCTTTGCAGATATCAGTAAGACGGGGAATTTGGGAGAGGCAGATATTCTGATAAAATCCTGTTCTAAATCCGGAGTGTGGGCCAGTATCCGTGGTGTTACCCGCTTGATACGGCTTACCAACCAGAATCTCAGAGTACAGGTGGCAGAAGATGTTGACCTGTCAGAATTGATAAAGAAACAAGAAATGATAAAGGGGCTGGTGGAAGATGGTGACGGTAATCTGTGGATAACTACGTGGAATAATATATATGTAAAGTGTCCTGATGTTCGGAACTTGATAAACCAGGATGCCGCTCTTCCGCTAATGTCTTCTTTGGCTTGTGATATGCAGGGAAGAATCTGGGGGATATCAGCAGATAAACAGGTCTATCGGCTGCATTATGCTGATAATAAAATCAGTTATGAACAGAAGGGAAACCTTATGCTTTATTTCTACGAGAAAGAAGAGGTAAAGAATATATGTGTAGATGAAGAAGGCTGTTTGTGGGTAATCTCCTCTTTGGGAAAGATTTTCAAGTCTGATAAAGATAAACAGACATTAGCAAATATGTGTTTGGATGATGTCATTGATGACTGTTCCGTACTCGGGTTATTATCGAATAAAGGAAACGTCTGGATTATTACGAATAAAAAAATACTTTGTTATGATATTCGTCGGAAGATTTATACAGGTTACACTACTTCGGATGACAATATGCTGGTAGATGTTTTCAGATACAGGGCCTTTAGTGGAGACAGTCAGGGGGGATTGTATGCCGGTGGACACCGTGGGGTTACACATATACGTTCTGTTGGTACTTCGCAGGAGAGTAAAGCTTATTCCAATCCAGTTATCACGGATGTCAAGGTAGGGGATAAAAGTATTTTCTTCCCTTATACTTCGGAGGAGAATACAGTGGAAAATATATCTCTCGATCCGAACGACCGGAATATAGAGATATTTTTTTCTCCTCTTCAATATTCACTCAATGCCAGGTGCCGGGCTGCTTATAAACTGGAAGGGGTTGACAAAGACTGGATTGTTTTGAATCATGATAAATATTCGGCTTTTTACAATCAGTTGAAAAGAGGGACCTATAAGTTTAGGTTGAAACTGGAATATGAACAGGGCAAATGGACTGAAGACAGTGTATTGCTGATTCTTGAGAAGAAACCGGCTTTTTATGAGACTTGGTTTGCATATTTTGTTTATGCTCTCTTAATCGGGCTCTGCTTCTATACTGTAATCCGGCTCTACATGCGCCGCATCAGGTTGAAGAGTGAAGTCAAGCTGCAAGAAGAACTAACGCGTACGAAACTTACTTATTTCACTAATGTTTCCCATGAATTATTGACGCCTCTCACCGTTATATCCTGTATATCTGATTATTTAGACCAGAAAGCACCGAATATGGAGCAACAAGCCGTAATGTTGAGAGCCAATGTAGATAAGTTGAAACGGCTGATACAGCAGGTGCTCGATTTCAGGAAAATGGATGTGGGGAAGTTGAAGTTGAATGTTTCTGAAGGAGAGATTAATGAGTTCATCTTGAATATCTGTCGGATAAACTTCCTTCCTCTTGCCCTAAAGAAGAATATCACATTGGAAACTCGCATTCGGGCAGAAGAAGAATTTGGATATCTGGACTTTGACAAGTTGGATAAGATATTGCATAACCTGTTGTCCAACGCTATTAAGTATACCCCGGAGAATAAACGGATTATCGTCGAGGCACGGACTGAAGTTTGTGAAGAAAATCATAGAATGTTGTTGTTGAAGGTGGAAGATGAGGGTATCGGGATTCCTGCCAAAGAGATAGAGCATGTCTTCACCCGCTTCTATAGTAGCCGTAAAAACAGGGGAATTGAATCAAATGGTATCGGGCTTTCTTTGACGAAAGACCTGGTGAATCTTCACCACGGTACTATCATGGTAGAAAGTGTTCAAGGACAAGGCACGTGTTTCACGGTAAAGTTGCCTATTGATAAGGAGAGCTACGCAGCGGATGAACTGGTGGATGAAACGATGGTCTCATCATCTGCTCCGGACGAACAGTACTCCGAAGATTGTGCCGTTTTGTCCGATGACACGGACAAGCTCACACTGTTGCTTATTGACGATAATACCGAACTGCTCTTTATGATGAAGGAGATATTTAAGGAACGGTTCACCGTGTTGACGGCTGTAGATGGGAAGAATGCCTGGGAAAAGCTGAATAACAATGAGGTAGACGTCATCCTGTGCGATGTCATGCTGCCCGACGTGAACGGTTGGGAGCTTTGCACACGTATCAAGGGGGATATGCGTTTTAATCATATTCCTGTCATCATACTTACAGCGAAGAATGGTATCGACGACCGGGTGGCAAGCTATGAGGCCGGTGCGGACGGATATATTGCCAAGCCTTTTGAATTGAAGATACTCTTTGCCCGCGTGGATAACCTGATACGGTCTTCAAAGATGCGTCAGGCCGCTTTTCGTAAAGAAGAAAATATCAATCTGGAAGGACTTGCCTATCCATCGGCGGATAAACAGTTTCTGCAATCTATTATCGATAGCATAGAACAACATCTTGAAGAGTCGGAGTTCGATCTTGAACATCTTTCTACAGAAATGAATATGTCCAAATCTACCCTGTACCGCAAAATAAAGTCCATGACCGGAATGACGCCTTTAGATTTCGTGCGGAATGTCAAGATGAAACGTGCCTGTATGATGCTTCTTGCCCGGACACTAAATATTTCGGAGATTGCCTATGCCATAGGTTTCAGTAGTCCTAAATATTTTACTAAATGTTTCAAGGAAGAGTTTGGTGTTACGCCGACAGAATATTTGCAGAGGCAGGGAGAGACGAATTCCTAAGCGGAGCTATTTTACTATAATGCCTCTTCTTTAGGGTATAAAATCCTTTCATCAGGGTATAGAAACGTTTCATGACAGGAATTTACCCCTCCGGCGACCTGTTTTTGTCCCCTCTCCTTTACTGAATATAGCTTGTTTTGTCACAAGAATTTAAACTTGAGTCATAACTATTATGAGAAAAGCAAGCAAGCTATTATTTTTGTGTATGGTGATGTTAGTCACCACCTTTTCGGGCGGTACACTTCGTGCATCCGGGCGTAAAATCCTTTTCAATAAGGATTGGAAATTCCATTTGGGCATTGCGGCCAATACCGAACAGCCGGAATACAATGACAGCCGTTGGAGAGTACTCGACCTCCCCCATGACTGGAGTGTAGAACCACTACCCTTTCAGAAAGAAGGAATCACCGTCGGTCCCTTCTCGCGCATGAGCGAAGGAGACATCGACACCGGGCAGACCGTGGGCGGTGAAGGCTGGTACCGGAAAAAATTCACCCTCTCCGGAGACGATGCCGGCAAACGCATTGTCCTTTATTTCGAAGGAGTGTACAATCAATCCGAACTCTGGATAAATGGCAAAAAGGCTAACTTCAATGCTTACGGCTATACTTCTTATAAGGTAGACATCACCCCCTATCTGAATGCTCCCGGCACCCCGAACGCCATTGCCATGAAAGTGGTGAATGCAGGGCGCAACAGCCGTTGGTATGCCGGTTCGGGCATCTTCCGCCACGTGTGGCTGATGAAGACGGAGAAGCTCTATCTGGACGAGTGGGATACCTTTGTCGATGCTTCCGAACTGCAAAAGAAGGACGCTGTGATTAAGTTCTCCACTATCATACACAACGAGGCCCTGCAAAATAAATCAGGTAAAATAGGTATTAAAATATATTCACCTGCCGGAAACGAAGTGTTTTCAACCTCACAGGACGTGCTGCTCTCCGAAGAGACTCCGGTAGCAACATCTTTCTCCATCAAAAAGCCCGAGTTATGGTCGGTAGACACACCGGTGCTCTACACGGCAGAAGTATCGCTATTCTCCAACGAAAAGGAATATGATAAGATTACCGTTCCTTTCGGCATCCGCACCCTCTCTTTCTCTGCCGACAAAGGTTTCCTGCTGAACGGCAAACCTGTGAAACTGAAAGGAGGCTGCATCCATCACGACAACGGACTGCTGGGAGCGGTTGCCATAGATCGTGCCGAAGAGCGGAAGGTGGAACTTATGAAAGCCAATGGCTACAACGCCGTCAGATGCTCTCACAACCAAGTGTCCGAACACTTTCTTGATGCCTGCGACAGGCTTGGCATGCTGGTCATTCACGAAACGTTCGACCAATGGCAAGCTGCGAAGCGTGAACAAGACTATCATCAGTTCTTTGATGAATGGAGCGACAGAGACTTGTCCGCATCTGTCCGCCGCGACCGCAACCATCCTTCCATCATCATGTGGAGCATCGGAAATGAGGTGGCACAGCGTGCCGATGAACCCGAAGGAGACTTGATTTCGAAGAGACTGGTCGGAACCATCCGCAAATACGATACGTCCCGCTTCACAACCATAGGGTCAAACGATTTCTGGGACCGCCGCCAGTTCACCTGGGATAAAGACTCCTATAGAATCTTCCGGAACCTGGATGTGGCAGGCTACAACTACATCTGGTGGAAATATGAAAGTGATCATGCAGCCTATCCCGACCGCGTCATTTATGGCAGCGAGTCTTATCCGAAAGAAGCCGCCCAGAACTGGAATCTTGTAGAAAAGCATCCGTATGTGATAGGCGATTTTGTCTGGACGGCTATCGACTATCTGGGTGAAGCCGGACTGGCTCATGCCTTGTACCTGGGTGAGGGCGAACACAATCCGCAATTCATGGGTTGGCCCTGGTATAATGGCTGGTGTGGCGACATCGACCTTTGCGGTGACAAGAAGCCCCAATCTTATTATCGTGATGTGCTTTGGCGGGAACGTCCGCTGACGATGGCCGTACATGCCCCCGTTCCCGATAATAAGAAAGAAGTGGTGAATGGCTGGGGATGGCCCAACGAACTTGTAAGCTGGAACTGGAAAGGATTGGAAGGACAAACCCTGTCAGTCAACGTATACAGCCGTTCCCCGAAAGTGAGACTCTACCTGAATGGCAAGCTGATAGGTGAGAAAGAAACCGGCAAGGAGAATCATACAGCCACCTTCGAGGTGCCTTATGAACCGGGCATTCTGAAAGCGGTGAATTCAAAAGGCAAGGAAGAATTCATATTGAAGACAGCCGGAGAGCCTGCCGCCATACGTCTGACTGCCGACCGGAATACCATCAAAGCCTGCAAGAACGACCTCTCTTACGTGAAGATAGAGCTGGTAGACAAAGACGGAAATGTAGTTCCCGATACGTCCTTGCCCGTCAAGATAGCATGCAGTGGCAAGGGAACCGTTATTGCCAGTGGAAATGCTGCCTATGATGACATGAAAAGCTTCCGTTCGCTTACCCCCAACACATTCCGGGGAAGAGCCATCGCCATTGTTCAGCCCACGGAAGAAAAGGGCGAAATACGGGTGACGGTCTCTGCCGAAGGAATGGAGGATGCCTCTGTACTGATACATGCCGAATGATAGAAGCGGTGCCGTCGCACTCTTTAAACACACATATATATACGTTTAACTTTAAATATATTATTATGAAAAACAAATGTCTGAATTTCCTTCTGTTTGTTGTTGTTGCCTTCGTGAGCCCGGGTTTGCTGTGGGCTCAGAACCAACCTGTCAAAGGAAAAGTATTGGATGAGAAAACGAAAGAGGCTCTGATAGGAGTTTCTGTTCTGGAAGCGGGTAGCACGTCTAACGGTACGGTGACTGACCTGGACGGTAACTTCTCCCTCTCCGTGCCCGAAGGCGCCACGCTGCGCATCTCTTATGTGGGATACTTGGTACAGGAAATCCCTCTTAACGGAAGAAAAAGCCTGGAAGTGCTTCTAAAGGAAGATACTGAAATGCTGGACGAAGTGGTAATCGTGGGCTATGGTGTCCAGAAGAAAGCTACCTTGTCCGGTTCTGTAACCAGCATCGGCGGCGAAAAGCTGGCAAACACCCCTGTAACTAATGTCAGTCAGGGACTTGCCGGACGGCTGCCTGGTGTGGTTGCCATCTCCAATACGGCAGAACCGGGTTACGATGGAGCTACCATCAGAATCCGTGGTGTCAACACTTTCGGTAAAGCCGACCCGTTGGTGGTAGTGGACGGCGTTCCGGGACGCTCGCTTGAACGTATCGACCCCAGCACCATTGAGACTATGTCCGTCATGAAGGATGCTTCGGCTGCCATCTATGGTGCACAGGCCGCCAATGGTGTAATTATCATTACCACCAAGCGGGGCAAAAAGGGTAAACCCACCGTAAACCTTTCCTATAACTACGGTATATCCCGTCCTACCGTCATCCCCGAAATGGCGAATGCTTCCGAATACGCCACTTTGTTGAATGAGATTGATAAGTACGCAGGCAACAAAGAACGCTATACCCCGGAAGATATTCAGAAATACCGTGATGGCTCCGATCCCTGGTCGTATCCCAACACCGACTGGTTCAAAGAAACCTTGAAACCCTGGTCTCCCCAGACCTATGCCAATGCCACTATCGACGGCGGTACGGACAACATGACCTACTTCGTCAGTGTATCTGCTAAAACCCAGGACGGATTTTACCGCAATAGCGGAACCAAGTACAACCAGTACGACCTGAAATCGAATCTGGACCTGAAACTCAATAAGTACATCAACCTCTTCATGAACCTCACGGGGCGTATGGAAGACCGTAAATATCCCACTCGTTCGTCCGAGAATATTTTCAGAATGCTGATGAGGTCCAAGCCCAACATGCCTGCTTATTGGCCCAATGGGCTCCCGGGTCCCGATATCGAGTTTGGTGATAACCCGGTAGTGATTGCCACCGACGCCACAGGCTACGAGCGAGACAAACGCTACATACTGAACGGAGACTTCGGCGTTAACATCAATGTTCCTTATGTGGAAGGACTCACTCTTAAAGCCACTGCCTCACTGGACAAGAACTTCCGTTTCCGCAAGATATGGCAGACCCCCTGGACTTTGTACTCATGGGACGGGACATCCATGGATGAAAACAATAATCCTCTTCTGGTAGAAGGTAAGAAAGGTTTCAGCGATCCCCGTCTCAGGGAGTCTATGGAAGACAACCAGAATATCCTGCTCAGCGGCATTATAAACTATAACCGTACTTTTGCTGAGAACCATTCTGTAAATGTGCTGGCGGGTGCAGAAAGAATCACCGGTAAGGGAGACTCCTTTGAGGCGTTCCGCAGATATTTCATTTCCACTGCCATTGATGAACTGTTTGCCGGTGGACAGGACGAAATAAATAATACCGGTAAGGGGTATAAAGAGGCGCGTCTCAACTACTTCGGCCGTGTGAATTACAGCTATAAGTCCAAGTACCTGGCCGAATTTGTATGGAGATACCAGGGCTCATATATCTTCGACCATTCCAATCAGTTCGGCTTCTTCCCAGGTGTTTCATTGGGTTACGTCATCTCCGAAGAGAACTTCTTTAAGAAGGCGCTGCCTTTCGTCCACTTTGCCAAAGTCCGTGCTTCCTGGGGAAAGACGGGCAACGATATGATCGATCCGTATCAGTATCTCGCTTCTTATACCTTCAACAACCTGATGTACCTCACGAATGGCGGTGCAACTGCCAATCAATCCCTGATGGAAAACGTAGCCCCCAACGTCAATGTAACCTGGGAGACAGCTACTCAACAAAACATCGGTTTAGACTTGCAGTTCCTGAATGGCGACTTGGCTGTAACCGTCGATTACTTCTACAATAAGCGGAAAGACATCCTTTGGAAGCGGAATGCTTCTGTTCCCAATACTTCGGGACTCACTTTACCCGATGAAAACCTCGGAAAGGTGAAGAACCAGGGTGTTGATTTCAGCATAGATTATCGCAAACGTTTCAAAGACTTCTCTCTGGGAGTAGGCTTGAACGGAGTGTATGCCAAGAATAAAATTCTCTTTTGGGATGAAGCTCCGGGTGCTCCCGATTATCAGAAGTCAACGGGGATGCCCATTGATGCCGGACTTTATTATGAGGCCATCGGCATCTTCAAAGACGAAGCTCACGTGGAATCCTATCCGCACTGGGCAGGCGCCCGTCCCGGAGATATTATTTTCAGGGATGTAAATGGTGACAAAGTGATTGATGGCAACGACCGTGTGCGGAATGACAAGACCAAGACTCCCACCTTCACGGGCGGCTTGAACGTTGACCTTACCTATAAGGATTTCGACTTCTCCGTATTGTTTCAGGGTGCATTTGGCGGTGTATTCCAGCAAAGCACGGAATCGGGTGATTTCGGAAACTTCCTGAAGAGTTTCTATGACAACCGCTGGACGGAAGATAACCCTACAGCCAGTTTCCCGCGTACCTACAACCGTAGCAATGAATACTGGGTGAACCAGCCTAATACATTCTGGCTGCACAAAACGGACTATGTTCGCCTGAAGAACATTGAGTTGGGCTATACCGTGCCCAAAGTCTTTACCAAACAAGCCGGCATCGAAAGAGTACGCGTGTACATCAGCGCTTATAACCTGCTGACATTTAGTCCCGACATGAAGGACTACGACCCTGAGAATACGAGTGGTTCCGGCTACAACCACCCGTTGAACAAAGTATTGAATTTTGGAGTAAATGTAACCTTTTAATTGAAATGTTATGAAACAGTTTAAGATATTCGCTATGCTGATGATGCTGATGTTCACGGCATGTAATGATGATTTCCTCAATGTAGACCCGCTGGACCGCTATTCGGATGCTGCGGTCTGGACGGACAAGGCGCTGGTGACTTCGTTTGTCAACAACATCTATCAGGGGCAGTATTATGGCTTCCACACCGTGATGTTCTCTTCCCTTTGCGATGAAGCAATGGAAGTATGGTCTTGGGAGAGCCAGCCCGTTGTGAAGAGTGAGATTAACCCGAGTTATCTGGGCATCCTGGGACCCGGGTTCTGGATTTATGCTTTCAATAACGTCACGTGGAACAGGCTGTATAAGAATATCCGTGCTTGCAACATCTTCTTTGAGAATGTGGAGAAGTACGAGTTGCAGGGGAATGACATAGACCAGTTGCGGGGAGAAGTGCACTACTTGCGCGGTTATTTCTACTATTGGCTGATGAGCTTCTGGGGCGGTGTGCCACTTATCGACAAGTCTTATTCACCTTCGGACGAGTTGTTGGTGACGAGGAATACACTGAAAGAAACGGTTGACTATATTGTGAAGGAGCTGGATGCTGCCGCTGGCTTGCTACCTCTGAGCGGTGATAAGGCGCGTGCCACTAAAGGTGCGGCATTGGCATTGAAGTCGCGGGTGCTGCTTTATGCGGCAAGCGACCTGTACAACTCTCAGGCATCGTGGGCATCCGGTTACAAGAATCCGGAGTTAGTGAGCTATGTGGATGGTGACCGGCAAGCCCGTTGGGAAGCAGCCCGGAAGGCGGCAAAGGATGTGATGGACCTTAATATCTATCGTTTGTACGGCGAAAATGGATTCTCAACGGCGGAAGAAGCGACTGACAACTATGTGAATCTCTTCTTGAATAATGGAAATGATGAAGATATTATGCTGACATACTATGACATTGTAAATAGCAACAACGGGGATTTCCAGTGCCCGAGTCTCGGTTTGTTCAACTCTCCCAACGGTTTCCATGGTTGGGGTGGCAATGTGCCTACAGGGCAGATGGTAGATTCTTATGAAATGATTGATGGCAGCAAGTTCAGTTGGGACAACCCGGAACATAAGGCGGAACCTTATAAGAACAGAGACCCGCGTTTTTATGCCTGTGTGCTTTATGATGGAGCGAAATGGAGGCAACGTCCTGATGACGTGATTGGTTCCGATCCGGAGGGAATTGTGCAGACGGGCTTCTATGAGAATGCAAATGGTTCTTATAATCCGGGGCTGGATACCCGCCAAGGGCCGATAGAAGACTGGAACGGGACATACACAGGATATTATATGCGTAAGTTTATTGATCCCGCTGTTAATCATCAGTATGACCGCCAGAACTATCCTTTCCGTCAAATCAGGTATGCAGAAGTGTTGCTGAACTATGCTGAGGCTTGCCTTGAACTGGGAGATGAAGGAGAAGCTGTGAAGTATATCAATAAAATCCGTACCAGAGCCGGAATGCCAGATATTCCGATGGGAGTGACCGGTGCCGCGCTGGTGGAGCGTTACCGCAATGAGCGGAAGATTGAGCTGGCTTATGAACAGCATCGTTACTTTGACATCCGCAGGTGGATGATTGCTCCCGATGTGATAAAGAATGCACAGGGCATTGATATCCGTTATCCTTATGGAGGCGGCAAACAGGTTTATTCAATTACGGAAGTACAGGAACGGGGATGGAAGAACAAATCTTATTTCCTGCCTATCCTCTTGGACGAGATACAGAAGAATGAACTGCTGATACAGAATCCGGACTACTAATTTTTCTTTGTCAGTCGAATCTGTCTTTTCAGATTATCGTGTAATCGCATTGTGGTAGGCTAATACTGCAATGCGATTACTATATTTGTAGCTTTTGGCTTAAAAGTGGCATTTTTTGGTAGGATTCTATCCTATACCTTTGTGTGGCATGTCCTATCTTTGCAATTGAATAGTTATCTCTAATACTAAACAAAAGATGAGGCGTATTGTTTTTTTGGATTATGTGCGTGTATTTGCGTGCTTTCTTGTCATGGTTGTCCATGCTAGTGAAAACTTTTATGGTGCTGCCGGAGCTACGGATATGGTGGGGCCGCAGTCCTACTTGGGTAGTGAGGCGGATCGGCTATGGGTAGCTGTGTACGACGGTTTCTCACGCATGGCGGTGCCACTGTTTATGATTGTCTCTGCCTTTCTTCTTGCACCGATGAAGAAAGAACAGACCATGTGGCAATTCTACCGTCAACGTGCCATTCGCATCTTGCCGCCATTCTTCATATTCATGATACTGTATAGTACGCTTCCGATGTTGTGGGGACAGATAAACGGAGAAACATCATTGAATGATATGTCGCGGATACTCCTGAACTTTCCGTCACTGGCCGGACACTTGTGGTTCATGTATCCTTTGATCAGCCTTTATCTGTTCATCCCCATCATATCGCCGTGGTTGAGTAAAGCTACGGCTAAAGAAGAACGATTCTTCATTGGTTTGTTCCTGCTTTCGACCTGTATGCCTTATCTCAACCGCTGGTTCGGTGAAGTATGGGGACAATGTTTCTGGAACGAATACCATATGTTGTGGTACTTCTCCGGTTACTTGGGATACCTTGTAATGGCGCATTATATACGTGTACATCTTACATGGAACCGTTCCAAGCGTCTCACTATAGGAACTATTTTAATGGTGGTCGGTGCTGTATGGACGATCTACTCATTTTATGTCCAGGCCATTCCCGGAAAAATTCTTGTTACTCCTGAAATAGAGATCGGATGGGCTTTCTGTACTATCAACTGTGTGCTCCTTACGGCAGGTACATTCCTTCTTTTCACATGTATAAACCGTCAGAATCCGCCACAGGTTATTACAGAAACATCAAAGCTCAGCTATGGTATGTACCTTATGCACATATTCTGGCTTGGGTTATGGGTAACTGTGTTCAAGCATAACCTGGCATTGCCTACTGTTGCTGCTATACCCTGTATTGCAGTAACTACATTCATTAGCTGTTTCATCGCTACGAAGATTATCTCATTCATACCGGGCAGTAAGTGGATCGTAGGATAAGGGCTTATATGCAGATTATTGAATTAGATTCTATGTTTACTGATATGGCAATTTTCTAATAAATTATATCAAATTACTCATTCAATATTTATTAGATAAACACTATATTTGTACACTGTAAATCTATGAATTACTGTATATTATGAAAAGCTATAAATCCCTTGTATTGTTGATTCTTTCTATCTGCCTGGCTTGTCCGGCTTTGTTATATGCTGTAGAAAATCCTGTTTCTATAAAAAAACTCAAGGTGGAATATGCCGAAATGCCATTAGGCATCGATGTAGAAAAGCCTCGTTTCAGTTGGCAAATGGTGGTGCCGGATACCGAAAGAGGTTATTCGCAGAAGGCCTATCAGATAATAGTGACTGATGAAATGGGCAGTTTGGCATGGGATAGCGGAAAAGTGTCGAGTGACCTGTCACTGAACATAGAATACGCCGGTGCTCCTTTGCAACCTGCTACCTGCTATTTCTGGACGGTCAACGTTTGGAATCAAAGAGGCGAACAATCATCGGAAACTTCTTGGTTTGAGACAGGATTAATGAGTAAAACTTCCCCTTACGAGGGATGGAGTGGTGCCAAGTGGATAGGTGGCGGAGATAAAGACAGGATGCTCTATTCTCACTATCTCCCGGTATTCAGGCTGAATGTTTCACTTCAACTGGATGAAAAGTCAAAAAGTACACGTGCAGGCTTTGTCTACGGAGCGAATGATAAGCGTCTGATGGATAAGAATAAGAACCTGTATCACTTGCAGAATGGAAAAGATGAATCTTATATTAAAATAGAATTGAGCATTGATTCACTCGCTTCGGGTAAAAAGGCAATGCTGAATGTGTATCGTGTGGGATACCATCCGGACGATCAGGGAAGCGTTCCTTTCAAAAGTTTCCCTGTTCCGCTGACATGGATTCATGAAAACAACAAATATGCACAGCATACCATAAGCCTTACTTCCGATTTAGGGTTTACAAGATTCTATGTGGATGGTGGTGAAGAGATTGGCTGGGTAAATCTGAATCCGCTGGGACAGGGAGGTGATTTTATTGCTTTCCCTGTGGTGGGCGATGTCGGTTTTGATGTTCCCGCAGGGCAATCTGCTATTTTCCCGAAGATGGAGATTGCTAATTTCCGAAGTCCTTCGAATGTGATAACTACTTGTAAAGAAGGGAATAACTGGATAGATGGCGATGTTTCCGGTGCTTTTCGTACTTTCACTCCCAAAGGCAATTCTGCCCCTATGCTTCGTACGGTTTTCTCTACTCCGCATACAGAAATAACCAAAGCTCGCTTGTATGTTACTTCACGTGGTATTTATGAGGTTTATCTGAATGGCAAGCGTATAGGAGAAGATTATTTTAATCCTGGAATCACCCAGTATAATAAAACCCTTCTGTACCAGACGTTTGATGTAACGGAGTATGTTCGTTCCGGCAGAAATGCCCTTGGCGCTTTACTGGCAGAAGGCTGGTGGAGTGGGGGTGCTACCTTTACGGGAGACAATTGGAACTTCTTCGGTGACCGCCAATCTTTATTAGCAAAACTGGTTATCACGTATGCAGATGGGCGGACTGATGTAGTGGTAACCGATCCGCTATCCTGGCAGTATTTCAGTGAAGGTCCTATTACTTACGGTAGTTTCTTCCAAGGCGAAGTGTATGATGCTTTAAGGGAAACGGCAGTGGAAGGATGGAGTATGGCCTCTTATGATGCATCTGCTTGGCAGCCTGCTCATGAGGTTGCCTTGGAAGGTAATATCAGTACGGCAGGTAATCCGAATATGCCGTGGGTGAACGATTATTCAGGCTTTGAACTTATCGGGCAGTTTGGCCAGACGGTGAAACAAATAAATGAGTTGACGGCTCTCTCGGTGGAAGAAGTCCGCCCCGGTGTGTTTGTGTATGATATGGGGCAGAATATGGTAGGAGTTCCCCGGATTAGTTTATCGGGCATGAAACCCGGAACGGAAATTACATTGCGTTTTGCTGAGGTGAAATATCCCGATTTGCCGGAATACGAAGGGAATATCGGTATGATTATGCTGGAGAATATCCGTGCCGCTATGGCTCAGGATGTTTATATAGCCAAGGGTGGGCAAGAAACCATCTCTCCCCGCTTCACCTATCATGGTTATCGCTTTATAGAGATCACAGGCATTGATAAACCGTTGCCTGTGGGAGCGGTGAAAGGGGTAGTACTAAGCTCTATACACGAATTAGCTTCACGCTACGAGACTTCCAATACTCAGGTGAATCAGCTTTGGAAGAATATAACCTGGTCTTCTTATGGAAACTTCCTTTCTATTCCTACAGACTGCCCGCAGCGCAATGAACGGCTGGGATGGGCAGGAGACATTTCTGTCTTCTCGCGCACGGCAACTTATCTGGCGGATGTCCCGCAATTCCTGAGACGTTATCTCCGTTCTATGCGTGATGTCCAGCGGACGGATGGGCGTTTTCCGGATATTGCTCCATTGGGTGGTGGTTTTGGCGGTCTGCTGTGGGGAAGTGCTGGAATCACAGTGCCTTGGGAGTGTTACCAGCAATATGGGGATACCATTTTGTTGAGCGAACACTACGACGCCATGAAGCGCTATATTCAATACATCATCGATAATACCATCGAAACAGAAACCAACCTGATTGTTCAAACTCGTTCGTGGGGTGATTTGTGTGATTGGCTGGGGCTGGAGGATGAGAAAAATGACAAATCTCTGGTATGGGAAGCCTACTTCATTTATGATTTGGAGTTGATGGCTAAGATGGCGACTGTTCTTGGTAAGGTTACCGATGCCGAGTGGTTTCGTGAACTGCATGCCGCCCGGAAGGATTTCTTCAATAAAACGTATATAGAGCCTGAGACCGGAAAGACCCTATTTTCGGCTTTTGTCCCTGAAAAGAAAGGATCACATATCGATATACAGACTTCGTATGTGCTTCCGTTGGCTTTCAATATTATTGATGAAGAGAATCGTAATAAGGTGATTGCCAATCTTGCAGAGACTGTGAGAAGGGAGAATACCACGGACAGAGGTCAGCAATGCCCGTCTTACTCTCTGATGACAGGTTTCATCGGCACATCATGGATCAATAAGGCTTTGTCTGACTACGGGCATTCAGACTTGGCTTACAGGCTACTTCAGCAGACCAGTTATCCTTCGTGGCTTTATTCCATTGAACAGGGAGCCACTACCATCTGGGAACGTCTGAACTCTTATACTCGCACGGATGGCTTTGGTGGAAACAATCGCATGAATTCTTTCAATCATTATTCTTTCGGTGCCGTGGGTGCCTGGATGTACAATTACTCTTTGGGAATACAGCGTGATGAAACTTTTCCCGGTTTCAAGCAGTTCGTTCTGAAGCCGATGCCCGATCCAACCGGGAAGATGACGTATGCACGGGGATATTATGATTCTATGTATGGACGTATTGAAAGTGGCTGGAAAGTGGAGAGCGGAGTGATTCGTTATACTTTCACTGTACCTGCCAATACTACAGCTACCCTATATCTGCCGACTGCATCATTGAGGGATGTTCGCGAGAAAACGAAACCTGTCCGGAAGTGTAAAGGAGTAGAATTTATCAGTGAAGGAAATGGAGAGGTGGTTTTGAAACTTCTTTCCGGCAGCTATTCGTTTGAGGTGAAGAAGGATTATCCGCTTGCGGCAAGGAAGAGGAAGAAATACGTCTTCGTCCGGTAATGATGGTCATTTGAGCTTGAAGAAGAGATTTCTGTTGTATCTCTTGCAGTTTGGCTGTTTCTTGTTTCCTATTGTAGAATTTCATAATCAAATGTTTACGTAGATAGAATACAGCTCCGTAATGGCCATTTACTTTTTATTCTCTGAATATAGTCAAAGCCTTGTCTGCTCCGTATTAGCTCCATGTCTATACACTTGGACTTGGTACGGACTTGGTATGGACTTGACACGGAGTTGGTATGGTGAAGGGATGGAAAAGAATAGTATCGGAAAGTATGGGTATAAAAAAAGGAGTACCGCTGTACTCCAACCTTTGTTAACCTTAAATCTAATACTATGAAAAAAATCACGTTGCAAATATAAGAGCTCACCCTGTTTTTTCCAAATGTTTGCTTCCCTTTGATATTCCTTTTATAATTCTTTCACGGATATTCACTGTTTTCGCACACGAACTGTCTTTTTGAGACAATATTGTGGATGATAGTGGCTAAATGATTATCAAATAGCATGAGACCTCTTTTATGTTACAAAGTTGCAAATCTGTTTCATTCGTTTCACAGAAGCTTCCACCCCCTGAAAAGAGTTATAATCTTCGTATTTCTTTCAATTTTTTAAATATACATTTGTCATATACAAAGCAAAGTTATGAAGGTTCGCGTAGGTTTATATATATTCTTAATACTCTCTTTTTTGATATTAGGAAAAGCAGAGATGCGAGCTGAAAGATTAGCAGCAGAAAAGGATATTGGTAACCCGACGGACCGAATGTTACAACCGGAAACCTGGAGTAAAATATACCAATGGGTAATGAATGATCCGCAGGTGCCGGATAAAGAAGATGTGCTGGCGTTAATCCGGCGACACTTCGGGAACTTTGAAAAACTGATGAAGTTGTTGCGCTATTTGGATGGAGGAAAACCTTACGCTTATTTGTCGGAACATCAATTCCGGAAGGTAGAACGGATAGGGGAGATGAAAGACAGTTTACCAATAGCTGCATTAGCATTGCCTGTAAATGCTCTACCGGAGGGAAAAATAGAACTAATGACTTTTTCTCCGTATGTTGAGGCAGAAAGTAAAAGAGAATCCCGGTGTAGAACAGTGATTGCGTTGAAGAACAATATACTTTATGATTTAGCTTTGGTTCCGAATGTGGAGGTGGAACTGCCCGTAGGGCAGCGGTGGTCTTTGAATATGGAATATAAATGTCCCTGGTGGTCGGATAGCAAGCACGGTTTCTGTTACCAACTTCTTTCGGGAGGAGCTGAGGTACGTTACTGGCTTGGGAATCGCAAGAATCGTGGACGGCTGACAGGGCATTTTGTGGGGATATATGCCGAAGGGGGAGCGTATGACTTCCAGTTTGATAAGGATAAAGGATATCGGGGAAACTATTATGCAGCTTCCGGACTGACTTATGGTTACAGTCATCAACTGGCCCGGTACCTGGCTCTTGAATTCAGTCTGGGGATTGGCTATCTGGAGACGGAATACCGAAAATATACTACCTACGAAAGTGATTTGATATGGACAAGTAGCGGACGCTATCATTTTATAGGGCCTACGAAAGCCAAGGTTTCTTTGGTATGGCTCATTCAGGGAAGGAGGCGGTAGCTATGCGGTGTATAAATTGTGTGTTTCTTTTGCTTCTATTAGGGCTATCGGTACTCTTAGTTGGATGTGAATTTAGAGATATACTGGATGATTATCCTGTCAGCGGAGTACAGATCAAGCTTAATTGGAAGGGGGTGACGGATCAGTTGCCCGAAGGAATGAGGGTGATCTTCTACCCGAAAAGCGAAGAAGGAGGAAAGGTGGAAGGCTGGTTAGCAGCCGAGGGGGGCGAAGTGAAGGTGCCACCGGGAGATTATGACATAGTAATTTACAATTATAATACGGAGTGCGTGTTGATTCGTGGCGAAAAGTCGTTTGAGACGATTGAGGCTTACACCGGACCGTGTACAGGGCTTAATACCAGTGAAACGATGGTGTGGTCACCAGACCCTTTGTATGTAGTAAGTGTGAAAGATATGAGAATAGAAAAGAATGAGAAGATGCTTTTGATGGAGTTTCAGCCGAAACTGGTAGTCAAGAACTATTCTTTTGAAATAAAGGTGAAAGGATTGAAGAATGTGGCAAGCATTATCTGTAATGTGGACGGGATGAATGGCTCTTATTACATCAGTAATGGCTCATGTACAGCAAGTGTTGCCCCGATTTATGTAGAGGTCCGAAAAGGAGGTGATGTGATACGTGGTAGCTTTTCTGCTTTTTTTACGTCAGAATCAACTGGCACACGTTCAGGCAGCGAGGTAACGATGAAATTACTACTTGTGAAGGTGGATAATACGGTTCAGGAAGTAAAGGTTGACATAACAGCTGCTGTAACTGCTCCATCTCCTCCGCCTGCTCCTCCTGAAGAGGGAGGGGGAGATCCGGTAACGGATATTGAAATACCGATTGATGAAGAAATAGAAGTGGATGATGTGGAAGTTCCTCCCGATGGAGGCGGAGGCATGGGTGGTGATGTCGGCGATTGGGATGATGAGACAAATGTAGAATTACCTGTAAATTGAAAGTAAACAAATAAAAATATTAACTTATAAAACAAACGATTATGAAGAAGATTTTATTAACAGCAGTTGCTGTGTTGGCAATTGTAGGTTGCTCACAGAATGAGGAGATTGAGAATGTTGGTCAAAAGGCAAAAATTGATGTTACTACGGTGGTAAAGGGAACAACGAGAGCGGCAGTGACTAGTAATGACAATTTTACTGCTTTTACAATAAATGGTTATACGGTTGCTGTTGCAGATATTGCTAGTTCAGGGCTTGGAACGGCTTATATGTATAAGGATTATACGGGGAAAAAAGGTAGTTGGGCAACAACAGGAGATGATATTTATTGGCCTTTGGATGAAAATATGGAATTCTTTGCTTATCCTACAGAGCTCAAGGCTAATTTTCAAGCTTCAGGAACTGGTTATCCAACTTTTACTTATGCAATAGGTGCTGTAGGAGCACAAACTGACTTGGTTGTAGCTCACAAAAGTGTGGCATCTGTGCCTACAGGTGGCAAATTAGAGCTTACTTTTAAACATATTCTTACACGTATTAATTTCTCTTATGTACCAGAAAATGCTGCATACACATATACAGTGAGCAATATTACAATCAATAAAGTTGAAGGTGAGGATGCTATATATACATTTGCTGCTGATGATAAAGGAAGCTGGAGTGCTGGTTCTAACAAAAATGTTGATTATGTATATCCGGTTTTGAAAGATCCAGTTGCAGCCGATGGTGCCTATGCTTTAGATACACAAGATGGTTCTTTGATGTTGTTACCGCAATCTGTTGCATCAAAGACTATATCTGTGACATATAAAACAGAGAAAGATGGACATACTTATTTTGAGGGTACAAAAGTCGTTACTTTAGGTGAATCTGCTAAATGGGATATAGGAAAAAATATTCGTTATAAATTAACATTACCTGTTGGAGCTGAAAAAGTAACTGTTGATACTAATGTTGAGGACATAAATGAGACTCCTGAATCTGGTTCTGCTAAATAAAGTAGTAATAAAAGAACTGGCCGGATAAGAGAACTCAAAAACTACATAAATAGATTGGAATGCACAGAGAATGTACTACTTTTGTATAAACTTATAATTTATCAAAGTTATAGAATGCATTAACGAAATGAAAAAGAGTTTACTATTATTGTTACTATGTCTGTTTTGTTCAATTAACCTCTGCAATGCAAAAGCAAAAAGTACATTTACTGTTTTTCAATTAAACCTGTGGCATGGAGGTGCTAAAGTGCCTAATGGGGATCAAGGAATTATTGATGTATTAGACCAGATGGATGCAGATGTAGTTTTCCTATGTGAAGTCAGAGATGGAAAACGGTTTATACCACACGTGATAGAGGAATTGAAGAAGAGGGGAAAGCATTATTATGGAGAGACTTTCGATCTGGCAATTGGTATTTTAAGTAAATTCAAACCGGATAGCATGACTAAATGTTGCATTGTACCGGGTGATGAAAGCCGTGCTATGGTGAAAATGACAACCACAATCGAAGGGCAGCCGGTTTCTTTTTATTCCTGCCATTTAGATTATCGGAATTATGAATGTTATATGCCACGTGGATATAGTGGCACGATCTGGAAAAAGATAGATAATCCTATAACAGATGAGTCCGAGGTTTTGAAAGCCAATCGTTTGTCATTCAGAGATGAGTCTATCCGTACTTTCGTACAAGAAGTGCAAACCGATATTAAACAAGGACGTCCGGTTATTATGGGAGGAGATTTCAACGAGCCTTCCCATTTGGACTGGCAGGCGGACACAAAAAATCTATGGGATCACAATGGGGCTGTCATTCATTGGGATTGTTCTATGATGCTTCATAAAGCCGGATTTAAGGATAGTTACCGTGAAAAATATCCTAATCCTGTTCGATATCCCGGTTTCACATTTCCTGCAGGAAATAAGCTTGCAGAAGAAGCTAAACTGGAAAAATTAGCTTGGGCGCCTGAAGCAGATGAACGTGACCGGATTGATTTTATTTATTATTATCCGATGGACTCGATTCTTTTATTGAAAAATTGCATATTAGTAGGCCCTTCTGAAACAGTTGTCAGAGGTATAATAACAGAAAACGATTCTAAAGATAAGTTTCTGACTCCTTCCTGCGTTTGGCCTACAGACCACAAAGGGAATCTTGCAACTTTTAAGATTCATAAGGCTTCTTCGAACTCGTTATAAAAGGCTGCGTTTGCTGTAGTATTGTTGAATTGAAGATCGTCTTCTTTTATTTTGTTTCTTCTCGGAATATTCTTACTTTTGTGATACAATAACAAACAAAAAACATTCGATCTACAATGCAAACTTACTCAGCATGTGGTGCGGACATATCATGTCAGCATTGCCCTAAGGCTGTAGCCAATGCTATCGTTTACGCTTCTCATCCAAGAGGCTTTCACCTTCCAGCTCAAAAGTGCGAAGAGAATATCATGATTTTCCTGTTGAAGGGAGAAGTACTCGTTAACAGTCAGGAGTATGCAGGGACTGTTTTGCATGCCGGTGAATTTATTCTCCAGGCCATTGGATCAAAGTATGAAATCCTTGTTCTGGCAGATGCAGAATGTGTGTGTTACCATTTTAACCAACCGGAGTCTTTCTGTGAAAAACGTTATAAGTATATCATGACTGAGGTAACTCCTCCGTTAATCTTTTTTCCTTTAAAGATAAGTCCGGAACTGCATTTCTTTCTGGAAGCCTCAAAAGCTTATCTGGCATCAGAAAAAATCTGCCGGGAACTACTTTCATTTAAACGGAAAGAGCTTGCTTTCATCCTTGGACAGTTTTATTCAGATTACGATTTGTCGATGCTGGTGCATCCGCTTTCTAAATATACTTCCAGCTTCCAGTATTTCGTTCTGAAAAATCATGCAAAAGTGAAGACTGTGGAAGAACTTGCCCAGTTGGGCGGATATACCATTACTACTTTCCGGCGTATTTTTAACTCTGTTTTCCATAAGCCTGTTTACGAGTGGATGATGGAGAAACGTAAAGAAAGCATTGTCTATGAGCTTCGCTATACAGATGCCACGATTTCTGAAATTTGCTTTAAATACGGTTTTGAGTCCTTGCCTCATTTTTCCAATTTCTGTAAGAAGAATTTTGGCTCTTCTCCTCGTGGTTTGCGGCAGGGGCGATTAGTAGAGTCATCAGAAAAGGAAATATCAGTTACTTGCGGAGAGGCTGGTTAAAACGGTATTTCACAGAGACAATGAAATAACTGCCTATCTGTTGTGTATGGCTCTCGTAAAAGCCATCTGCCATAGTGCTGCGGTAATAACTCTTCTGTTGGCTGAGTATATCTACCCAGTTGGCTGATACCTCGGCTTGCTTCTTTTTCAAGAAACGCCATGTGATACTTGCATTCCATACAAATTGGTCGTCCTCCCCCTTCTTTATGTTCGTACCGTTTCGGAAAGAATAATTCGCATCAGTTCTCAACTGTATACTTCTCGGTAAATCGGCAAAAGCGTTTATTCCGAAAGCATAATTGCGGGTGTAAGTATCTGTTTCCAGAAGCGAGTTGGCGGAATGTTGGAAATTCCATCTTCCGCTCAGGTCGAAGTTTCCCCATTTAGGCTGATAGGATAGACGGAAGTCAGTGTTTATTCCGGTGTTGTGAGTGGTGCTACGTTCCGGTTGTTCGGTCTGGTTTTCGTTGATGAGGCTGACATCTTGCGCAAAAGAGCTTCCGGCATTGGCATTCAGGCTAAAGCTTTTGATGCGTTTCTGATATCGAAGTATCCCGTTCATGTTCCAGTTGCCATTGATATTGACCGGATAGGTTTCACGCCCGCCTGTCTGCTGGTTGTAGGTCACTGCACGGGTCTGGCTGTTGATTCTGTTGTTCCAGTTCAGCGTGGCAAAGATGCCTTGCTTCGTATTCTGTGCTTCCAGTCGGACGGATTGATTGTAAGTAGGCTTCAGATTAGGGTTACTTCGTGTGATGTAGAGCGGATCGCTGTTGTTGGTGGGGGCGATCAGATCGTATAATGACGGTTGCGAGGTATTTCCATAATAGTGTAGGATGATCCTGTTTTTCTTTTTCTGCCATGAGACGAACAACATAGGCTGGAAACCGACAGAGCGAAGGGTGGTATCGGCTTTATGCAAACCTGTTTTTTGGTTTAGGCTACGGTGTTCGGGGTTTACGGACATTCCGGCATTGACATTCCAGGTAGTGTCGGAGTAGTTAAGAAACAGATTGATTCCGTGTTGTAGGGTACTGCTATGGCTTCGGTTACTCAGACTGTCGATGTAGCTCGTCTCATATCCCTCGGGCAGATAGCCGGGCTGCACCTCTGCTTCTTCCATAAAGCCGGACAGGTCGTATGTATTGCGGTCGTTTTTCTGCTTGCTATAATTGAAATTATATGAGATTTGTGAGCGTAGTTTCTTGGTGAAAGGATGGGTGAACATCACCCCGATGCCTTGTGAACGGTTGGGCGACAGATTCGATGAGTACTGGTTACGGTAGAGTATAGAGTCGTTTCCGGCACTGTTTTTCAGTTGATAATAGGTTGTTGAGGATACAGAGAAGTTGTTATTGTCATTTTTACTATCATTGTATTGAGCTGTCAGCCCAACGGAAGTCCCTTTTCGATTGATACGGTGCATGATATTTGTGTGGAAGGAAGACCGGTGTTGGTCGCCTTTCATTAGTGACCCCATAGAAATATCATTGATTTTTTGATCATTGGGTATCTCACTGATGGTACTGAAAGGGTCCAATATATCCAGATGAGGATTTTCATTGAATGTACCTTGACGGTTATTATTGGCACTATTATTCCGGGTGAGGTTGAAATTACCGTAAATATTAACAAAGGTCATGCTATCTACCTGCCAGTTTAGGCCCAATGTCGCATTCATATTGCGACTGCCGTTCGTATTGTTACCGGCAGAGTATTGGTATTTGTTTCCGCTTGTCAGGTATTGTTCATTGTAAGATGTGGATACGTTACCCTGGTTATTGTGGTGATAGGACATATTTCCGTTGAGAGTCAGCTTTTTATTGTACTTTTGGGTAAAGTTCAATGCAACGTTCTCCTGTATGTTGTCCTTGTAGCTGGTTCTCATATTGAGATTACCGGAATTGGCAATGACGGAGAGGTTGTTTCCGTTATTCTTGAAGTAGTTACCTTGCAGGTTGAAGTCCTTTTTGTTGTTATTGCCATATCCGGCTTGTCCCGATAAAAGAAGGGTTCCATTGAATTCTGCTTTGGTCTGCAAGTCGAGTACATAGTTCTCCTTTCCGGTACTGACACCTGTCAGCTTTTCCAGTTTACTTTTCTTATCGTATACTTTTATCTTGCTGACCAACTCTACAGGAAGGTTCTCCAGTGCCATTTTGTTGTCGCCCGCAAAGAAGGCTTCACCGTTTACGTTGATTTCATTGATAGGCAGTCCATTGTATTTCAGAGTTTTGGTTTCACTGTCATATTCCATTCCGGGAATACGTTTCACCAGAGCCTCCAGATAGGAGCCTTCGGGTGTTTTATAAGCTGCTGCATTGATGACGGTGGTATCTCCCACCTGGTCTATTTCACGTATTGGAGCTTTCACTGTCACTTCTCCCAATTCGATACCTTCCTCTAGCAGGATGCTGCCCAGATTAATGGTTGAAGCATTACTATCCAGTTTTCGAAAGACGGATTGCATGCCCGTATAAGAAGCTTTGAGTAAATATTGTGTTCCTTTCTGAGGATTAAACTGGAGGCTGAAGTGTCCGTCCATGTCGCTTGCAGCTCCTTTTATGAAAGTGGAGTCTTTTCCACCTACAATAACAATGCTCGCGTAAGGTAAGGGGGCTTCCTCCTTGGGGGTATCCGATGCTGTGCACACTTTTCCCTTGACTGTTCTTGTTTTTTGAGCGAATAGAATAGTCGGGATTAGTAAGAATAGTAATAATATCCAGATTTTGTGCACGTTCATCTTAAGTCTTTTATAGCAATCACAAAATTAGGGAGTTTTCGTTTGTATACAATACTTTGATAAAGAAAATTTGAAATTTCGCTCTTATATTTCTATAAAAAAACTCCTCTGTCGGTTTCCCGGCAGAGGAGTTCTGGTGATATTAATCAAATGTAGAAAGGGCTGATTAGTCTTTCAGTTTTGCGATAATAAAGTCGCGGTTCAAACGAGCGATGTTGCTGATAGAAATGTTTTTCGGACATTCAGCTTCGCAAGCGCGAGTGTTGGTACAGTTACCAAATCCGAGTTCGTCCATCTTGCTCAACATAGCTTTTGCACGGCGCAATGCTTCCGGTTTACCTTGCGGCAGCAAGTTCAACTGGCTAACTTTTGCGGAAACGAATAACATGGCAGAACCATTCTTACATGCAGCTACACAAGCACCGCAACCGATACAAGCAGCAGCATCCATAGCCTCGTCAGCAATCTGCTTCGGGATCAAAATAGCATTAGCATCCTGAGGAGAACCTGTACGCACACTTACATAACCACCTGCTTGCATGATCTTGTCGTAAGCCGTGCGGTCTACCATCAAGTCCTTGATTACCGGGAAACCGGCAGAACGCCAAGGTTCAACAGTGATAGTGTCGCCATCATTGAAACGACGCATGTAAATCTGGCAGGTAGTAGCACCCGTTGCAGGACCGTGGGGATGTCCGTTGATGTAGAGCGAGCACATACCGCAGATACCTTCGCGGCAGTCATGATCGAATACAACCGGTTCTTTGCCTTCAGAAATCAGTTGCTCATTCAAGATATCCAGCATTTCAAGGAATGAAGTGTCACCGGGGATATCTTTCATTTGGTATGTTTCAAAAGCGCCTTTTGCCTTTGGACCTTTCTGGCGCCATACTTTTAGTGTGAAACTTATATTTTTATCCATTGTTTTTGAAGTTATATGCTACAGGCTACGAGCTACAAGAACTCTGTCTATAGCAGATTAATTAATAACTTACTGACTTGCCCGTAGCCTCGAACTTGTAGCTCGTAGCTCGTAGCTTGTCACTATTTAGCTCTTATAGTTACGAGTTTGTACCTTGATTGCTTCGTAAACCAGCGGTTCTTTCAGCAGTTCAGGAGCTTTTTCGTCGGAGCCTTGATATTCCCAGCAAGCAACGTAGAAGAAGTTTTCATCATCACGTTTTGCTTCGCCTTCCTCAGTCTGGTATTCTTCACGGAAGTGACCACCGCAGCTTTCGTTACGGTTCAGAGCATCGTATGCAACCAATTCACCCATGATAATGAAGTCGTACAAGCGGATAGCCTTATCCAACTCTACATTCATACCTTCTTTATCTCCCGGGATGAAAAGGTCTTTTTCGAATTCCTTGCGGATTTCTTTCAGTTTGGCAATACCAGTCTTCAGACCTTCTGCTGTACGACCCATACCTACATATTCCCACATGACGTGGCCCAGTTCCTTGTGGATAGAGTCTACAGACTTCTTACCCTTGATGTTCATCATCCAGTTGATCTTATCCTGAATTGCTTTCTCTGCTGCTGCAAATTCAGGCAGGTCGGTAGAGAAGCGGGGAACTGTAATCTGGTCGGCCAGGTAGTTCTGAATAGTGTAAGGCAATACGAAGTAACCGTCAGCCAGACCTTGCATCAATGCAGAAGCACCGAGGCGGTTTGCACCGTGGTCAGAGAAATTACATTCACCGATAGCGAACAGACCCTTGATAGAAGTCATCAGTTCGTAGTCAACCCAGATACCACCCATTGTGTAGTGGATAGCCGGATAGATCATCATCGGATTATAATATTTCACACCGGCAATTTCTTTTGCCAGTTCGCCCGGATTCACGTCAGTGATTTCCTCGTACATATCGAAGAGGTTACCATAACGTTGAAGAACGATATCGATACCTAAGCGGCTGATAGCCTCAGAGAAGTCAAGGAATACTGCCAAGCCTGTATTATTCACACCGAAACCTGCATCGCAACGTTCTTTTGCAGCACGGCTGGCAACGTCACGCGGAACCAAGTTTCCGAATGCCGGATAGCGGCGTTCCAAGTAGTAGTCACGGTCTTCTTCTGGAATATCACTTCCCTTGATTTCACCCTTTTGAAGTTTCACTGCATCTTCTTTCTTTTTCGGAACCCAGATACGGCCGTCATTACGCAGAGACTCTGACATTAAAGTCAACTTAGACTGCTTGTCGCCGTGAACAGGAATACAAGTGGGGTGAATCTGTACCATAGCCGGATTAGCCATCCAAGCACCCTTGCGGTAGCAAGAAACAGCAGCTGTACAGTTACAAGTCATTGCATTGGTAGACAAGAAGTATGCGTTTCCGTAACCACCGGTAGCGATTACTACTGCGTGTGCAGCGAAACGTTCCAGTTTACCGGTAACGAGGTTCTTAGCAATGATACCACGGGCACGTCCGTCAATAAGAACAACGTCCTGCATTTCATAGCGGGTATACAGTTTTACGGTACCTGCGTTTACTTGGCGACTCAATGCTGAATAAGCACCCAGCAACAACTGCTGTCCGGTTTGACCGCGGGCATAGAACGTACGTGATACCTGAGCACCACCGAAAGAACGGTTGTCCAACAGACCGCCGTATTCGCGGGCGAAGGGAACACCTTGTGCCACACACTGGTCGATAATGCTGTTGGAAACCTCGGCCAAACGGTAAACGTTAGCTTCGCGGGCACGGTAGTCACCGCCTTTTACTGTATCGTAGAACAAACGGTAAACTGAGTCACCGTCGTTTTGGTAATTCTTTGCAGCGTTGATACCACCCTGTGCAGCGATGGAGTGTGCACGGCGGGGAGAGTCTTGAATACAGAAGTTGAATACTCTGAAACCCATTTCACCGAGTGAAGCAGCAGCAGAAGCACCTGCCAAACCTGTACCTACTACGATGATATCCAAGCGACGCTTGTTAGCCGGGTTCACTAATTTCTGGTGAGCTTTATAGTTGGTCCATTTCTCTGCTACTGGTCCTTCCGGAATTTTTGAATCTATCTTAGTCATAATGCTATTACATTTTAATCGTTTACAATTTACAAATTAGCAAGCACCGCCGCACAATGATTTTGCGAAGAATACGACAACTACCAAGGCGAAACATACAACGACGATAGTAGAGTAGATGTTGGAGATACATTTCCAACGGTTGATCCATACCTTGTTGTTCCAGCCCAGAGACTGCATAGAGCTCCAGAAACCATGAGTCAAGTGGAACCATAGTGCGCCCAGCCAAATGAGGTAAAGCACTACGTATACCGGATTGCCAAATGTGTTTTCAATGTGATGAACACCATTGGCTGCAAATGCCAGTGTGGCGGCATCTGTTTGCATACCCATGTTGTGCATCAGCTCAGGGAGCTGCATTTTTGCCCAGAAGTTTACCAGGTGCAGGCCCAGGCCTACGATTACAATAAGACCCAGTACGAGCATGTTCTGAGAAGCCCATTCTACTGTTTTGGGTTTATCAACTACGGCATAACGTTCTGTACCGCGCGCTTTGCGGTTTTGCATTGTCAGCCAGAAAGCGTAGATGATGTGAATGATGAAAAGGGCAGCCAGACCTACCGTAGCTACCAAGGCATACCAATTTGCTCCCAGGAACTCACAAACCATGTTGTATCCCTCTGCCGAGATTAATGCAACCAGGTTCATCGCCATGTGAAACGTCAGAAACAGGACAAGGGCGATACCGGTAACGCTCATCACCACTTTCCTTCCTACAGATGAATTACTTAACCACATAAATGATTGAATTTAAATTATTTAATAGTTAGAAAATTTGCTTTTACTTAGGGTCTTACTCTAATTTCCCGCAAAAATAGAAGAAAAACATTGATTAAACAAGGAATTAAAGAAATAATTCCGTAATCAGGAGAATAGACAGAAGTTGACAAGTCAGCTAGGGAACAAGGTGACGAGAAAAGGGTTACCCTTCCTCGTCACCTTGTTCCCTGGCTGAGTCGTCATTTTTTTCTTTTATAATAGTGATTTTCTCTCCACTGGCAGCGCGTTTCCGTAGTGAACGGGGGGTATCCCCAAAGGAGTCCTTACAGAAATGAGCGAAGTGTGACAGGGAATCAAAACCATAGCGTGCGCTAATTACAGAGATACGTTGTTTGGTGAATTGCAGATCGTTCAGAATACCTTCACGCTTCTTGTCCAGTATCCATTCGTACACCGGAACATTATACATATTTTTAAACAAACGGCGGAAGGTAGTGGTAGTATATCCTCCTAAATGGGCAAATTCTTCCACATTCTTCACTTTGTCGTAGTTTTGCATAATGAAATAATGGAAACTTTCCGTATAAGTACTGATAGGATAGAAAAAAGTACTTATCTGGCGTAGTGGATAATAACAGGTTAGAATGTAAACCAGTTCCTGACGCTTGATATCGAGATATTTCCCGCAAGCGGAAGGTTGTTCTTTAAAATAGTCGGCGATATCATGTAGCAGTCGTTCCAGTTTTGCGTTAGCCAGCAATGGTGTGTAAATCAGTGGAGCTTCGGAACGTTCCAGAATCTCTTTATAACGGTCTTCGCATAAAAGTGGAAGTTCCGTGAACCAATAGGCGATGTATTCCACTTCAGTCAGTGCCAATAGCTCCATTTTTGAGCCGATGGCTTGTAATACACACTGTCTGCTTAGGAGCGTAGTGCCCGGATATTCGTTACTATTTATCAGCAACTCACCCTTTAACATAAAGATCATGCAGTTCTGGGTGCACTTCTCCGCTGAGAAATGCTGTCCTTGGGGATATTGGCGTAGTACCAACGTCCCGTTAGAATTTTTTGGGCATAGAGTGCAATCTACCTGCCGTGTGCAAAGAGTGTCTTTTGTCATGAAATATAGGACGAATTACTAAAATTGTGGCAACAAAGATAGAATTTTTTTGTGAATACTCTAACAAAATCACCTATCTTTGCTGTAAACTATAAGAAAGACTGCATGAAGAGAACTATTTTTTTTGTATTTTTTGCATCATTAGTTGTACTCAGTATTTCTGCACAAAATTGGGACATCAATACCTTGCATAAAATAAACAGTTGGGATGGTAAGTTTATTCGCAATTATAATAAAATAATTTCTCGTACTGAACCCTATATTGCCGTTGGAGTTCCTGTGGCGATGGCACTGGCTGCATGGGTGAAAAAAGACCGTGAATTATTAAAGGATGCTGTGTATGTAGGTACCAGTGTTGCCGGTGCTTTTGTGGTGACCTACGGCTTGAAATATCTTATAGACCGTGAACGTCCGTTCGACCGTTATCCCGACCGGGTTCATGCTTATAGTCATGAGACCAGTCCTTCTTTCCCATCCGGACATACGGCAACAGCCTTTGCATTGGCAACTTCGCTTTGCGTGAAGTATCCAAAATGGTATGTGATAGGTCCTTCGGCTTTATGGGCTTGTTCTGTCGGAATGTCCCGTATGAATGAGGGTGTGCACTATCCGTCCGATGTACTGGCAGGTGCAGTCATCGGAACGGGATGTGCGGTAGTAAATATCTATGTGAACCGCTGGTTGAATAAGTGGTTATTCGGTAATTAGG
>NZ_QRKI01000013.1:0-150685 GCF_003471885.1 Bacteroides sp. AM16-24 | reverse complement strand
GTAAATATCTATGTGAACCGCTGGTTGAATAAGTGGTTATTCGGTAATTAGGGATATTCAGTAAATGTCCCTCTTTCTAATAAATTAAGAGAACAGTTTTACTTTACGTGAGCTTTTCTCTTATTTTTTTCTGTAAAGTCTCAAGTCTTCTATCTTTTTAATAGAATATTATTTACATATTCTTATTTTTTCTTCCCAACGGTACATTATGTGTATGTCTTTTTAGGGGAAGTTAAAGACCTCTCCTGTTTTCCTCTTGTTATTTTAGTCTGATTATGCAGCCGTTCTTTTTTTCTTTTCGACCTTTTCTATCATGCATACCGCATTGGCCGTATGTATTTCAAAGAAAATCCAAAGCATTTCTGTTTTCTTGTTTCTAGCTTTTATTCTGGCCAGTGAGTAATGTTGTTTCTGCGTTCTAAAGCTTCCTTCCAGGCGGGTAGCTCTTTCACGGTTGAGTTCCGACCGTAAGATCCTCCGAAGTGGCTCATCTTTGGCAGCTCTGCCCTTACGCTTAAAGGAAGTACTTATATGATATTTAGTACAAAATTTCCGGTTGGCATTATTAGCATAGATTGAATCCGCTGCAAGCGCCTTAACCCTAACCTTGGTCAGTTGTTGTTGCAGATGAATACAGTCTTTCAAACGTACTCCTTCGTTAAAAGCCTTAAAGGAGATATGTTCTATAAACGAGATTCCATCTATCTGTATATTGTTGACTTTGGCTCCGAATTCAACGGATTTGGTTTCCTTGCCTCTGATTATGGGGCGAAGGTAATGCCGGTCGATACTCACGATACGGTTGGACACTTTTTGGCCTGCAAATAAATTCTTCCCTTGCTCAAGGACCGTCTGTATGACCGAGAAACGTCTTTGGTAATCAGAGGATAGTGTAACGATGAAGCCATACAATACCTTCCCATAAGAGTTTGACATCAGTAGGGAAACGCAGATGACTTTCATAACAGGTGGCATCCGTCATACAGGCATGAAGGTTCTCAAGATAAGGTTTCCAATAGTCAGCCAGAATAGCCTGGAGGGACTCAATATCAAGGCGATCCGCTAGTTCCTGACGAATTGCACTGACGATTTTAGGATTGGTCAGTGGATGAAGCGGATCAATCTGAACACCACAAAATAACTGGTAATGAATATTACCGTTTAAAGGTTCAATCAGTTGTGAATCTGAAAAGTTAGTATAGGACTTCAGGACCATCAAGGCTATTTTACCCTCAGGAGAAAAATAACTTTTACGCCCCAAAGCAGAGGACTTCAAATGCATTTCTCGGGCCAGTTCCGAGAAAGGAAACAGGGCATGGAGGCGACCTAATTCACTCGTTGGAAAACTTTGACGATATTTTTTTAGCATATCGAACTCGGTAAAACCTAAACGAGGTTCGATTTCTGAGATTTTTTGTATCTTTACCATGTGTTTTTAGTTTAGATTACCCCCGTTTTGGCCGTCAAACCGTTTTTGGGAGAATGCTTAAAGATACAAAAAAGGCAACTAACTCGCAATGAATTAGTTGCCTTAATTTTTATTATTTTAGGAATATCCCTAATTAAAGCGGTAGTTTCTTCTCGTAAATCTTTTCGTTCAGTACTTTTAGTGCCTGTTGCACACTGTTGTTCGTGGTGTTTATCACCTGGAAGTATTCGTTCATATCCCAGAGGTCACGGGCAATCAGGGCCTTCAACTGTGTTTTTATCAGCGGAAGCGATTTATTGTATTGTTCTTCATTGAACTCGATCTTCTCTTTATCGGCAGCAGCGCGTATGTCTGCAAGCATCTGCTCGTCTATCTCAAACTTATTGTTGAAGGTGTCGAACTTCTTGTACTGTTCCTGTAATTCTTTCCGGTGGCTTTCGATGTATTTCGTGGTTGCTTTGATAACAACGCCCTTGGCAACCAAATTCCGGTGATAATCGGTGTATTGAGTGGTGTCGATGGGTACGAAATAGTCGGGCATGATACCACCGCCACCATAAACAGTACGTTTCAGTTTCTTTGTAGAATTCTTCAATGAATCGGGGAAATGGATGCTGTCAGCATGCATCATCTCTCCACGGTTGAAGCGCTCTATCAGATCCATATTGTATTTCTCCTGGGTATCCTTGCCTTGAAGTCTGGGACTGTCCAGATTAGCTGTATGGTCATACGGCTTTTGAATGCAACGTCCGGAAGGGGTATAGTAACGGGCGATAGTCAGGCGTATCATGGAACCGTCGGGCAGGTCGATGGGGCGCTGTACCAAGCCTTTACCGAATGTACGACGGCCTACAACAACTCCTCTGTCCCAGTCCTGTATGGCACCGGTAACGATTTCACTGGCAGAGGCAGAGTATTCATCCACCAATACAACGAGACGCCCGTTTTTGAAGTTACCCGTGCCTTTGGCGTAGAAATTACTACGCTGGGCGGCTCTTCCTTCGGTATATACAATCAATTCTTTCTGTTGCAAGAACTCATTGGCAAGATCGATGGCTGCGTTCAGGTATCCGCCTCCATTACCTTGCAGGTCGAGTATTAAGTCTTTCATTCCCTGTTTCTGTAATTCTTTAAGAGCTGCCGTAAACTCCTCGGCGGTAGTGGCGCCGAAACGGTTGATGCGGATATAGCCTATCTTGGGTTGTATCATGTATGAAGCATCCAGACTGAGAATAGGAATTTTATCCCGTTTTACAGTGAAATATAGAGGATCATCTACTCCGCGGCGGACGATGGTCAGTTTAACTTCCGAATCTTTGGGGCCGCGTAAGCGCGTCATGATGTCTTCTGTGGACATTTTAACACCTGCAATGGCACTGTCATTTACAGCTACAATACGGTCTCCTGCCAGTATACCTACTTTTTCGGACGGTCCGTTGCTCACGGGCTGTATGATCAGTAAAGTATCTTCTATCATCTGAAACTGAACACCAATACCTTCGAAATTACCTTGCAGAGGCTCGTTCATTTTCTTCACTTCCTCGGCATTGTTGTATGTGGAGTGCGGGTCAAGCTGTGCCAACATACGGATAATAGCTTCTTCCACCAGTTTGTTTTCGTCTACCGAGTCTACATACAGGTTGGCTATAGCAAATTCTGCCATTTGTAACTTGCGGATTGCTGCCGCATTACCCGTATTTTGTGCCTGCATGGAAGCCATGCCGCCACATATACATATTATAAAGATAAGGAGCTTCTTCATTATTCTTTTTACTAATCACTAATCATTAATCACTAAATTTCCATTCCTTCGGGGATAAACTGGCTGATGTCCTTGCCGAATTGTAACAACTCACGGACGGTCGTCGAACTGATGCACGTCAGTTCAGGCTCGGTAAAGAGCAGGATTGTTTCAATACCTGCCAGTTTGCGGTTGATATCTGCAATGGTTTCTTCGTATTCAAAATCTTTCACGGTGCGGATGCCGCGGATAATAAACTGTGCATCTACCTGTTGTGCAAAATCAATCGTCAGGCAATCATAAGAGTATACTTTGATGCGGGACTCGTTCCGGTAGAAGTTCTGTATCATTGCCACGCGTTTCTCGATAGGGAAATAGGTGTTCTTATTTTCATTAATACCAATCCCAATGATGACTTCATCCATAAAAGTCAGTGCGCGGGTCACTATCGAAGAATGCCCGATAGTGAAAGGGTCGAATGTTCCCGGAAAGATTGCTCTTCTCATGATGCCAAATCTTCTTCTATAACCAGATTATTAATAATAAAGTTTTGTCGTTCCATGGTATTTTTACCCATATAAAACTCCAACAATTCCTTTACCAAGTCAGTTTTTCGCAGGCTTACTTGCTCCAGACGCATATCTTTGCCGATAAAGTGCCTGAACTCATCGGGTGAGATTTCTCCCAGCCCTTTGAATCGGGTGATTTCAGGATTAGGTCCCAGTTCTACAATTGCTTTTTGACGTTCTTCTTCCGTATAACAGTAAAGGGTTTTCTTCTTATTACGTACACGGAACAACGGAGTCTGCAGGATGTATACATGCCCTTTCTTTATCAGATCAGGGAAGAATTGCAGGAAGAAGGTTATAAGTAGCAGGCGGATGTGCATGCCATCCACATCGGCATCGGTAGCAGCGATCACCTTGTTGTAACGTAATCCCTCGATACCGTCTTCTATATTCAAGGCAGCCTGCAGCAGGTTGAACTCTTCGTTTTCATATACCACCTTTTTAGTCAGCCCGTAAGAGTTCAACGGCTTACCACGCAAACTAAATACTGCTTGTGTGTTTACGTCACGGCTTTTCGTGATAGAACCACTTGCTGAGTCACCCTCAGTAATGAAAATGCAGGATTCGGTCTCCTGATCTTTCCCCTTGCCGTCGTTGAGGTGATAGCGGCAGTCGCGCAACTTACGGTTGTGCAGGTTGGCCTTCTTGGCACGTTCACGAGCCAGCTTGGTAACACCAGCAATCGCTTTGCGTTCCTTTTCAGAGTCTTGTATCTTTTGCAGCATGACTTCCGCAACCAACGGATTTTTGTGGAGAAAATTATCCACTTCCGTCTTGATGAAGTCTCCTACATATTTATTTACGCTCACACCGCCCGGAGACATGGAAGGCGAACCGAGTTTGGTTTTTGTCTGTCCCTCAAACTGGGGTTCTTCCACGTTAATGGCAATGGCGGCAACGATACCATTACGGATATCAGCGTACTCTTGGTTTTTGTTATAAAATTCCTTGATGGTGCGGGCAATATGCTCTTTGAGTGCACTTTGGTGTGTACCGCCTTGCGTCGTATGCTGCCCGTTGACGAAGGAATAATATTCTTCTCCGTATTGGTTGGTATGGGTGAAGGCTATTTCAATGTCTTCCCCTTTTAGGTGGATGATGTTGTATAACCCCTGTGCGGTCATGTTGTCGTTCAGCAAATCTTCCAGACCGTGGCGTGAAATGATGCGCTGACCGTTGTAAATAATGGAAAGGCCTGTATTCAGGTACGTATAATTGCGCAATAACATTTCCACAAAGTTAGCTTGGAAAGAATAGTTTAGGAATAAGGTATCATCTGGTTCGAAGAAGATATAAGTTCCGCTCTCTTCATCGCTGTTTTCTGTGACATCGCTCTGAAGAATACCTTTTTCGAAAATGGCGATACGGACTTTGCCTTCACGATAACTGCGTACCTCAAAACGGTTGCTAAGTGCATTTACGGCCTTGATACCTACACCGTTCAGTCCGACGCTCTTTTTAAAAGCCTTGCTGTCGTACTTACCACCGGTATTGAGTTTGCTTACTGCTTCGATCAGCTTTCCTTGCGGAATACCCCGACCGTAGTCGCGTACGCTGACACGCAGATTCTCCTCAATGTTTATCTCGATCCGTTTACCCGCACCCATTTTGAATTCATCGATGCTGTTGTCCATTACCTCTTTTAGCAATACATAAATACCGTCGTCGTTTTGCGTACCGTCGCCCAAACGACCGATATACATACCCGAACGGACACGGATGTGCTCCATATCGTCAAGATGACGAATGTTGTCTTCCGTATATTCTACATTGCCTTCGGGCATCAGTCCGTTGATTTCTTCCATAAGTTATTTAATGAGGAATGAGGAATGAAGAATTACCATGCGGCATCACAGCGCAGCCAAATTCTTCATTCTTAATTATTAATTTCTTTCACGAACGCCCTGCGCCGTTTATGCTGTTCTGTTTTAAAGTACTCCCATTGGGCTTGTACCTTGCCGTTCATCTCCAGCTCAGGGTTACTCTCTGCAAATATAAAACCTAATTTTTGATAAACCGGAATTAAATCGGAAAATAACAATGCGTTAACACCCTTGTTCTGGTACTCCGGCTTCACTGCAACGAGCAATAAATCCAACATTTTGGCACGGCGTTTCATGAAGAGAGCCTTCAGCAGATAATACCATCCGAAGGGCAATAACCGTCCGTGTGCTTTTTGCAAAGCTTCGGACAAGGATGGCATGGAAATACCTACGCAAATCAGTTGGTCGTCGGCATCCGTGATAAGTGTCACCATACGCAGGTCTACAATAGGAAGGTACATCTTCACGTATTGGTCGATCTGTCGTTGTGACAGGGCGGAATATCCGAACAGGGGTTTATAAGCTTCGTTCATCAGTTCAAAGATGGCCTGACCGTAATCTTGGGCAATCTTTTTCGCAGATGTATATTTTTTGATTTTGAGATTATACTTACGTTGAATGAGGTCGGAGATGCGTTTGTGTTTGTCCGGTATGGCATCCGGAATATAAATTTTAAATTCCACCCAGTCGGCATCTTTTTCAAAGCCCATGCGCTCCATGTGTTGCGGGTAGTAAGGGTAGTTATAGATGGTGGCCATTGTGCTGAGTTGATCGAAACCTTCGACAAGCATGCCTTCCGCATCGAAGTCTGTGAAACCCAAGGGACCTTGTATATGAGTCATTCCCCGTTCTTTACCCCATTCTTCGACCGTACGGATCAATGCGTCGGAAACTTCGGGGTCATCGATGAAATCGATCCAGCCGAAGCGGACATTCTTTTTATTCCAGGTCTGATTGGCTTTATGATTGATAATGGCAGCTACACGTCCTACTATCTGATTGTCTTTGTAAGCTAAGAAATACTCTGCTTCGCAGAATTCAAACGCTGCATTCTTCTTTTTGTTGAAGGTATTGAGCATGTCGTCGTAAAGATCGGGGACGGAGTAAGGATTGCCTTTGTATAGCCGGTAATTGAAGCGGATGAACCGTTTCAATTCTTTCATTGTGGAAGCTTTTTTGATTGTTATTGCCATAATTTTATGTCTAATGAGAGGGCAAAGATACATGATAATCTTTAAAATACCACTTTAAACATTATAAATAAGTACAACAGTATAAGCTATATAACAAAGTATCAGTATGCTGCCCTCAATGCGGGTAATGGTCCGTTTGGCGAAGAACAGTCCGAAAATCCAAAGCAGAATACTTGAACCTACCAGTACCAGCAGATCCAGATTAGTGATGCCTGCCAGATGTAGGGGTGTAATGGAAGCACTACATCCCAGTACAAAGAAGATGTTGAAAAGATTGCTTCCGATTACATTACCGATAGCAATTTCAGAATTCTTTTTGAGGGCAGCTACGATGGAGGTAGCCAGTTCGGGTAGGGATGTACCGCCTGCCACAAGCGTCAGCCCGATGACGGACTCGCTGACTCCCAGACTGCGGGCAATGCCTGTGGCACCGTCTACAAAGAAGTTACCGCCGATGATAAGCCCTGCCAGTCCACCTATCATATATAGGGTAGACTGCCACATGGGAAGTTGCTTGATTTCTTCTTCGGGTGCTTCTCCTTCTTTCTTTCCCTGAAAGGCGATTGCAAAGGTATATCCCAAAAAGATGATAAAGAAGCAGAGCAATAGCAAGCCATCCGTAGTGCTGAGAATATTTTCTGCACTATGATCCAATAATACATCGTTGGCACAAATCAGCAGTACGATGGAAGAAAGGATGCAGAGAGGTATTTCCTTACGTAACGTATTTTGAGAGATGACGATAGGGGCAAAGAGTGCTGTACAACCCACAATCATCAAGGTATTGAAGATGTTGCTACCTACCACATTTCCGATGGCAATGTCCGCGCTGCCTTTCAGGGCGGAAGATACGCTGACCGTCAGTTCCGGAGCAGATGTTCCGAAAGCTACGATGGTAAGTCCGATAACGATAGACGGTATATGAAAACGCTTGGCAATGGATGCGGCTCCGTCTGTTAGTCCATTGGCACCTAAGAGTATGAGGAGAAGTCCCCCAATCAGGAAAAGAATATCCATAAGAATACTGATTTTTGTGCAAATATAATTAATTCCTTTTATGATAAGTGAAAAACATTCCGTATGTTTGGCGCGTTAAACAATTTATAATTTTAAGTAACCTGATTAAGGACTTTTAATATGAAGGGAATTCGGGCGTTGTGTTTTGGGCTGTTACTGCTGTTCGCGAGTGGTGCATCCGCCCAGTTGGTAGAGAAGGTTTTGGACATCTTGAATGAAGATACATTGGGAACAATGGTTGCTCAAAAGTCGGATACTGATTCATTACATCTGTTGAAGATTAAAGAGGATCTGGAGACATCAAGATTGAATGAGGCTAATCTCAGGATGGAGATAGAGCAGATGAAGCTGAAGTATGATGCAGCGGACTCTCTGAAGCTGGCCAAACAGCGGTTACGTATCGATTCGCTCAGAAGAATGACTCCGGGTATTCCTGTAATTGTGGAAGGCGATACATTATATTACCTGTTTGCCAAACGTGGCGGTCACACTCCCCAGCAGCGTGCCGAGATGAATGCGGCGGCAATTACGGAACTGGGCAAACGATTCAATCTTCAGCCGGATTCGGTTTATATAGAAAGCAGTGATATTGTTACCGATCTGATGTATGGCAATAAAGTTCTTTCTTCTTTCACGGATCAAGATGGCCTTTGGGAAGGCTGTTCACGCGACCAGTTGGCGGCTGCCAAACGGAAAGCGATAGTGGACAAGTTGAAGGTTATGAAGGATGAGCATAGTCTGTGGCAGCTTGGTAAGCGTATTCTTTATTTTATTCTTGTAATTGTAGGCCAGTTCCTGTTGTTTAAACTCACTATCTGGCTGTTCAATAAGCTGAAAGCCCGTATTCAACGTCTGAAAGATACTAAACTAAAGCCTATTTCTATTCAGGATTACGAGTTACTGGACACACAGAAGCAGGTAAACCTGCTTGTCTTCCTGGCAAGTCTGCTGCGTTATGCCGTCATGCTGCTTCAGTTGATTTTGACGGTGCCATTACTCTTTGCTATATTCCCTCAAACCAAAGATCTTGCTTATAAGTTGTTCTCGTATATCTGGGAGCCGATAAAGAGCATTTTCCTGGGTATAGTGGAGTATATTCCCAACTTGTTTACCATCTTTGTGATATGGCTTGCCGTGAAGTATCTGGTGCGACTGGTTCGTTATCTTGCCAGTGAAATACAGTCGGAACGGCTGAAGATAGGCGGCTTTTATGCCGACTGGGCTATGCCGACGTTCCACATTGTGCGCTTCCTGCTTTATGCATTTATGATTGCTATGATTTATCCCTACCTGCCTGGCTCCAAATCGGGGGTCTTTCAGGGAATATCAGTCTTTGTCGGATTGATTGTTTCGCTGGGATCGAGTACGGTGATCGGGAATATCATTGCAGGACTGGTTATCACGTATATGCGTCCGTTTAAGTTGGGTGACCGTATTAAGCTGAATGATACAACGGGAAATGTGATTGAGAAGACACCGTTGGTAACGCGTATCCGTACGCCGAAGAATGAGGTAGTTACGATTCCTAACTCTTTTATTATGTCTTCGCATACGGTGAATTTCAGCCAGTCGGCACGCGACTACGGGCTGATAATTCATTCGGAAGTGAGCATCGGATACGATATTCCATGGCGAAAGACCCATCAGCTTCTGATTGAAGCGGCGCTGAATACTCCCGGAGTAGTGGATGACCCGCGTCCGTTTGTACTGGAAACATCTCTTCAGGATTATTATCCCGTCTATCAGGTGAATGCATATATTAAAGATGCCAATCAGTTGGCACAGGTTTATTCTGATTTGCACCAGAATATTCAGGATCGGTTTAATGAAGAAGGCATAGAAATAATGTCGCCCCACTATATTGCTACGCGAGATGGTAGTGAGACGACTATACCTAAGGATGACCTCCGGGAAAAGAAATGATGGCATTTACAAGTTATTTCCCTCGCGATGTAAAAGCATTTCCTTCAGTATGTAACGACCTTTACCGCCTATTGTAAAGCTCTTTACCTCGGCGCGTAAATGGAGTTACAGTGCGGGGGTAACATGTCTTTTACCGTGCCATCACAATTTCCGAATAAGGATAGCCGATGCCGGGAACGGCTTGCCAACTTTTGCTCACCAAATCGTAAGCATAGATCAGCCTTCCTCCCCGATTTGTATCGAATAGAACGTAAAGTTTCAGTGTCTCCGTATCTTTAGCGAGCATGGTTACTGAACGTGCCGAATTGGGGAATGTGGCGAAAGGCTCTTCCAAGCTCATCGTAGCTTGATTCCAAAGACACAGATCTGTCCGGCCATCATCGGCTCTTACTACGGCATATCCGCCGGTGCGTACGTATTTGGTAGTTCCGGTGTCTTTTCCTGAGATTATTGTCCAGAAGGGAATGAGTGCGGTGGCCTGTATCGGTTCGCCGGTATATACCTTCCTACTACTTGGGTCCAAGCTCAGTGCTACGGGTGTGAAACTGTTGTTTCCATTATCAGCCGAGAGCAGCAGATAACTGTCACTCTGTACGCCGGGATAGCGTGTCAGAGCTTCAGGCTTTATGTTGGCAGGCAGTTCGTAGTGGTAATTCAGAGTTTGGTTTATGTCACGGGTATAGGGCCATGATCCGATAGATGCCAGCATCATTTCATTGTCAGATATTTGCCTTACGGCTATTATGGAGCTTTGGCCGTTGCAGAGAGTCAATATATTTTTGAGCCCCATATCTTGCCAGAAACGCATGGAGAGGTCGTAGCTGAATACACTGCGCACTCCATCTTTCGTCTGTATTCCGCAGAGGTTCTGAGTCTCAGGAACATTTGCTACGCAGGAGAAATCTTTCTGGTCTTCTGTCAGTCCCACGATGTTTGTGGGAGTGCCATTTGTGAGGTTTACGTGCTCGATGCAATTATTATAACCCGTGCTGGAATGGGAATTGACAATGCCATAGAGCTGGAACTCTTTGGGTGCTTCACCGTTGGTAACAGCAATCTCACCAAGCGTCATGATATCGCCGGAACGGCGCAGGCGTACCTTGGTGGTTGAGGCAGGGTAGTGTCCGGGTGCCAGGAAAGTGATGCTTGTGGAAGTCTGCTCTACCATGACGGGTGATACTCCGAGGGCATATCCCTGATAGTTCATTGCGGGTTGGTCGGGAAGCGGCCAATAGATTTCGAACATTATGTCGTCATCGGATTGAAAACCTTGTGCTTTAATCGTGACCTTGTCACCGGGGTTGAAGCTGGTCTGTGTGGGCATTACGATATCGGTTACCAGGATCGGTTCTTTGTTTTCATCTTTGGCACATGCAGCAAACAGCAGACAAAGTAGCAGAAAGAGAGATAAGTTCTTCATAGCGTTTCTATTTTTAATGCGACAAATGTAGCGTTTTCTACTGAGATTCTTTCTTTTTTGTCTGATATTATACTTCCACTTAACTTAAATCTATAGAAAGAAAATAATTCTCGAAATTGACTTCTTTCCACTATCTCTTTTCCTAAAAATAAATATCTTGCATAACAAATGCAACTTTATCCTTGATTATTTGGATACATTTATTGTATTTTGTATCTTTGTAAGACAAAACGAGAACCTGCTATTTTTTTACAAACATAAACCAAATGATGAGAGTTAATCAATTACTTGGAATGGGTGCGTGTTTCGCTATGCTCGCACTGACAGGGTGCATGGATAAAGATGTTTATGATCCTGGTAAGGATCCGACCGTATTAAAGCCGGAAAGTGAATACTTTGATTTTACCACAACTACTAATGTGGCGTTCGAGGTCAACTATGGAGAGATTGGGAGTAATGCTTTAATAGAAATCTTTACAGAATATCCAATCTCTTATAATGAAACAGGCTCGTTCGTCATCCAGGGTGAACCAGTTTATAAGATATTTGCGGATACAAAAGGACGTTTCGTTGGCGATGTGGAATTGCCTACGGCTGCTAAAGTGGTGTATGTTTTCTCACCTACCTGGGGTGTTCCCATGTGTGTGGAAGCTAGTGTGGAGAATGGAAAGGTGACGGTGAACGAGACGGACGCTGCTTCGCGGGCGGTAGCTGCTACACGGGCGAAGTCAAATTTGAAGTTAGTTACAGTCAATAATGCACAGAAAGTGTATTCCTTGGTGGA
Organism: Bacteroides sp. AM16-24; assembly: GCF_003471885.1. Classification (NCBI taxonomy): domain Bacteria; kingdom Pseudomonadati; phylum Bacteroidota; class Bacteroidia; order Bacteroidales; family Bacteroidaceae; genus Bacteroides; species Bacteroides sp. AM16-24. The sequence goes on along the minus strand of NZ_QRKI01000013.1, from coordinate 138,786 downwards.
GATTAGTGATAGTTACGGAAAACCTGGGGATATCAATGGTCTGATTGAGTATAATAAGGTTATTAGTAGTAAGTTTATCAATAACGTACAAAAGGCCTTGTGGAAAGGTAAAAGCAGTAAACCAGATAAATTGAATAATTCAAATTATGTGAGAGATACTGAGCACGTTAATACTACTATTGCAAAGGCCTATCAAAATGAACAAGGTCAAATCGTAACAGTGGCAGATGCTGAATTGTTCTTTACTTTTTTAACAGAATCCTGTTGGTATCAGAATGTAGTGGGGTATTATTATTATAAGACCGGTGAATGTCCTGCGGCTCCTGATCAAGTGAAGAAAATCGTTATCTTCCCGAATGCTTCAATTAAAGGTAATGTACCTTATTTGAATTGGTACGATAAAGTGCCGGGAGGAGCTACTAATTATGGTAGTAGAAATGCTCCTTTGGAAACGAACCGGAAGGTGCAACTTCTCTTTCAGGACGATCAGGGTAATCTTTCCACCAAATTTCCGGCAGGGTATACCATCGGCTACTTTATTATTGCTGACGGTTTTAAATGTGGTAGTAAAGGCCATGACGGTTTCATTGATACAGATAAGAGTTTCGTTTATTCTAATGAAGAGTGGAATAAGAACTATCAAGGTCAGAAAGCCCGCTTTATCTCTCTTTCAGCCGAAGGGGGTACTGTGGTCTATGGCGTAGAAGATGGTGGAGACAGCAGTTACGAAGATCTCCTCTTCTGTATTGATGCGAATCCTAATGAAGCCATCCAAGACCCTGACCGTCCTGTCATAGATCCAGATGAACCGGAAGTTTCTGAAACAGAGAACAATTATATGTCTTTTGCCTATGAGGATATCTGGCCTTCGGGAGGTGACTATGACCTGAATGATGTTATCATAGAATACCATCGTTCCATTACCTTCAATAAAGATAATTACGTGAGTGAGGTGAAAGAAACCTACGAACCGGTACAAAAGGTGGGTGCTGCCACGAACAGGAATGCGTTTGCCGTACAGTATGCCACAGATCAACGCGGCGAAATGGTTCTGCCATCCGGTGCTGTGGATGAAACGCAAACTAATTCTATTATTCTCTTCCCCAATGCTATGGATGTGAGAAATCAGAAGTTCGTGATTACCCGTACATTTGCTGCTGGCGCCATGAAGAAGGATGCCTTAAAAGTTGGAAACTCAATATTGAATCCTTATATCATTGTGAACTATGAGGGGGCTGGAAAAGACAATCGTACTGAAGTGCATTTGCCAAAGTCTAAAGCTACTAACTTGGCAAATTCTGATCAGATAGGTAAAGAGGCAGATGCTTACTATGTAAATAAGGATGGAAAACACCCGTTTGCCATTTCAATACCCGGCACTTTCACTTCTGTAACGGAGACTGTGACGATAGATAAAGAATATCCCGATTTCGAGAAATGGGTAGAATCGGATGGTAAAGAATATACAGATTGGTATAAGAATTATCAGAAGTCTGCCAATTGATATTTTCTCATTGGAGAAGTAAAAAGGAAAAGATAAATAAGAGGGTGTTTACTCAATTGCCTGGTTAATGAGCAAGGAGTAAACACCCTCTTATTTTTGTGAAAAGCTTACTGTGAGTTGCGTGTTACGGTATGCAGTATGTTCCCTTTTTTATCGATCATTCGTAGTGTTAGCGTTTTTTTGTCCGCAGATATTATGGAAAAACCCGGTTCAGGACTGCAGAATACGGTTCCTTCTGTCGGTTTCACCTTGCGGGCAAGCGAACCGGCTGAGTTGACAACGTAATCGATATTGCTTCCCGCCTTGCGGATATGCTGGAAGTTATGAATGTGCCCGCAGATATACATGTCTACTTTGTGCTTACGGAGTATCGGATCGAGTCGCTTCTGCATATCCAGGCGTTCGCTGTCGTCCTTCGGAGTTTCAGCGTAGATGGGGTGGTGTCCGGCTACGATAATCCAGTCTTCTTTGGCATTGGCCAGCACTGAATCAATCCAGGCGAGTTGTTTTTGCAAGTCTTGTTTGCAAGCGTCGGGATAGGTGGCGGAGTCATTGCGGTATTTGTCCATCATGGGGGCTGTGTCTATCCAGACGATACGGATAGTGATTCCTTTGTCCTCAAATGCTTTTGTATAGTAGCGGGCGGGCATGGTCCAGCGGCGGCTGATGTTGGTGTAGTCCATTACTGCTTGCGTGTTGCCGCGGTATTCGTGGTTGCCAAGTACGGGAAACCAGTCTATCATCAGTTCCGGGTGGGAGTAGATAAGTTCGTAGTTGGTCATCCACAGAGGGTCGTTCACGCTGCGCACGCCTTCAAAATGGTGGATGTCTCCGGTGGCGACTACGAATTCGGGACCGACTTCTTCGGCCATGGTTCCCATCAGTTCGGCTATGGGCTTCTGGTCGTAATAACCGTTGCGGCCGAGGTCGTTGGCGACGTAGAAGTTGAATTTCTTGTCGAAGATGGAATAATCCGTTATCTGTGCGGTTGCCCAGTTGCTGAGGAGGGCAACTAAAAGGAGAAAGAATACTTTTTTCATTATTATATTGATTTGATTGTTATTAATTTGTTGGCGGAATTAATTTGTTTCCTTTCTGTTGCGGTTATGAACTGAAAAAGCAGAGTAGTGGTGTATATTGTTTACAAATGATGTGTCCTCCTATAATAGTCGTATATTGAACCTAATTCACTCGTATACTGAATGCCATTCAGTCGTATACTTAATAGGGTTCAGTCGTATACTGAATAGGGCATGGTTTAATGATATTGATAATCAGAATGTTACAAAAAGTTGTATTGTTATTGATAAATTCTGACAAATCTCTGCAATATATTGTGCAGTTACTTTATTAGAAGTTAATTTTCACACCTGCATTTACTTTCACTCCGTAATGTTCGCTCTGCATCGTCCGCTCCTTCGTTCCCTGATAGTAGCGCAAAGGCTGGTTCAGCAAATTGGTAGCTTCGGCATAGAATGTTGTTTTCAGTTTTTTTCCGAAAGTATAGCTGGCGTTGGCATCCATATAATTCACTGCGTCGTAATAGCGGTCGTAGAACTTCTCCGCTCCCATCTCGTCGATAAATGCCGATGCATAGTTATAAGAAAGGCGGAGGCTCACACCGGATTTCTCAAAGAAGAGCGAAGCATTGGCCGTGTGCTCCGGAGAACCCGGCAGACGCAGACCGCTTTCATTCTCGCGTCCCTCGAAGTTGAAGTTATCCACGCGGGAGTAAGAGTAAGTGTATGTTCCGTAGAAACCGATGCACTTCAAGGCCGGGGCTATGAAACTGAAATCGCGCTGATAGGCTACCTCCACACCCAGCAGGTCGGCGTTGCCTGAGTTGCGCGGCTGGCTGAACTTGGTATACGTGGTTCCGTTGTAATTGTAGTTGCGCATAGTCTGGTCTACGATGAAATCATTGATTTTCTTGTAGAAGACGCCGGCACTGACAAGACCGATGCTCTTGAAGTAATACTCACCGCTCAGGTCGAAGTTATAAGAAATAGTAGGTTTCAGGCCCGGATTACCCAAAGAGATGGAGTTGTCGCTGCGCTTAATCGTAATGTTCGGTGCCAAGGCGGCATACTTAGGCCGGGCAATTGTATTGGTGAACGAGGCGCGCACCTTGAAATCATCGTTTACGTCATACTTCACAAGAACGGAAGGAAGCACATTCAGATAACTGTCCGACTCGTAGGCTGTGCGGGTGGTCTTGTCTTCGTCCGCATCATACTGGCTACCCGAATATTTCACATGTGTATTCTCCAGACGCAGACCCAGCATCAAGTCCCACTTCTCACCCAGCTTCTGGTCGAAACGCAGATAACCTGCCGCAACGGTTTCTTTGGCGTTGAAGTTGGTGGCAAGCTCTTCTTGCACCTGGTTCTTCTCAAACAGACTCGCATTGTTCAAGTCAAGTTCTCCCAGATACTCCTTGCTTATGAAGCTACCGGCTTTATATTGCTTGCCCGGCATGTATTCGTCCCGGTTCTGGTTTACGGCAGCCGCCAGACTGGCTTTGTCAAAACCGTCTTCATCCAGCGGAGTATATTCGTAGAAATCAATCTCTTTATCTTTAGTCTTATGCACCACCTTGGTTCCGAAGCGCAGATGATTGCCGTACTTTCCTTTTGTGAGCGGCAAGCTGAAATCGAGTTTGAACTTGAAGTCCTTCTCTTGAATATCTTCCTGTTGCTCCGTCACTTCTTTCAGACTGAAATCGTCGTTCAGATACATAGCCGAACCTTCCTGTGGGGTGAGCAACGGCTTGCGCTCATCGTTCAAATCCATAGTGAACTTCTGTTTCTTCAGTTGATAGTCGATGTAGCGTTCATTGGGACGTTCTTCGCTGGCTTTGGCGTAGTTGACGCTCCACTTCGTGTCCAGTTTACCAAAGAGGTGCTCACCGCCGAGGGTGAAGTCCATCGTGCGCTGACGTTCCAGACGGGCGTTGCGGTTGTCGGGCGTGCTGCCTTTGGTCTGCACGCGCACGGCGCCTTTGTTGTTGATGGAGCAATATTCGTTGCCATTGTCGTCTTCTTCCAGGTTGATACCTTTCACGTTGAGGCGGTAACGGTTTTCCCAGTCGTTGCGGTTGTTGAAGATGCCTTTGAAAGTTAGTTTGTGGTTCTCGTTGATGTCCCAGTCCAGTGCGGCGGAGTAGCTTTGGCGTTCGCGGGTGACGTAGTATTGGCGCACCTGATAGTCGGTGATGCAGAGTTCTCCGGTTTCTACGTCCTTGTCCCATGCAAATTCGATGTCATCCGAGCCGGAGGGGGAGTTCTGATAGGAAGCGGAAAGAATGAGTCCCAGTTTGTCGTTGAAGAAGCGGTCGCCATAGGTGAAACCCAGGTTCAGTTGTGCTTTGTCACTAATCCAGTTGTAGCCTGTTCCGGCGGTGGCACTGATGAAGCGTTTATAAGGAGAGTTCTTCGTAATCAGATTGATGGAACCACCGATGGCGTCGGCATCCATATCTGGGGTGACTACTTTGTTCACTTCGATGGTCTGTATCATATCTGCCGGGATGAGGTCCAGTTGCACGTTGCGCGTATCACCTTCGGCAGAAGGAACGCGGTTGCCGTTGATAGTGACGGAACTCATGTCGGCAGAGGTGCCGCGTACTTGTCCGAAGCGGGCTTCACCCTGGTCGTACTGTACGTTGATACCCGAGATGCGTTTCAGTGCATCACCTATGTTGGAGTCGGGGAACTTGCCTACCTGGTCGGCGGACACTACATTCTTGATGCCGAGGCTGTTCTTCTGCGAATTGATGGCGCGGCGTTGTCCCTGAAAGGCGCCGCCTACCACAACTTCCTGTAGTTCCACTCCTTCGTTCATCACTACGTCTTTCTCTAAAGTGCGTCCTTCGGGAATGGTTATTTTCAGTTCTACGGGTGAGTAGCCCACATAACTTACTTTTACGGTATACGTCCCCGGTTCGAGGTTTGGGAAAGTGTAGAAGCCGTTGACGTCGCTTGTCACTCCGGCGTGCAGTTTCTCGATGTAGATGGAGGCACCCGGAAGGGTTTGTTTTGTGGCATCAATGATGCGGCCGCGTACGGTGCCCTGTTTCACTACGTTTACTTTCTCGTCGGCTTTTGCCGTGCTGCCGACTGTTGCAAATAAGAATAAGAGCGTGAATACTTTAACAATGTGTTTCATACCTGTTGTCATTCGTTGATTAATTTGCCGCAAAAGTAGAGACGTGGCGTTTCATACGTTTTGCGGCAAATTTAAGAATCGGTAACAAATATGATACATTCCGGTTACAGGAAAAAGATGAAGTCGCTATTTCTCTTTATTGTATAAAGTTTGATGAATTGTTCGCCCTTGAGTTTTAACTCTATACTGATGTGGAGTTATTCCTGTCTTTTTCAGGAATACCATATTAAAATGCGAAGGAGTGTTAAATCCTAATTCAAAGGCTATTTCTTGACAACTATATTCAGTGTTCGTCAATAGTTCCTTGCTCCTGTTTATTTTAAGTTCCAAAATATACTGTGTAGGTGTAAAGCCAGTGTATTGTTTGAAAAAACGCCGGAAAGAAGAATAGCTCATTCCTATATTCTCTGCTATTTGCTCGCCGGATAGACTATTCTCAACATGTTCGTACATGAGTACTTTTGCTTTATCTATTTGTTTCAAGAACTTGGTTCCTCCAAGAGTATCGATGCGGAGTTTAGAATATGAGAATCCTAATAACAAGCTGATTATTCCTGCTAATATTTGTTGAAATCCAGGTCGTTGTTGTTTAGCTGTATAAACAGCTAACTGGAACAGTTTTACCAGTTCACTATCAAGTCCAGCTTTTATTATGGGGGAGTTGCAGGTAAAAAAGTGAGCTTTTACTTTTAAGTCTATATCATTACCTGTAAATCCAATCCAATACTCGTACCATCCGGTTTGGAAATCGGGGTAATAGGTATGCCATTCTCCTGGAAACAATAAGAAAAGGTCTCCAGCTTGAATATGAGTAGAAGGTTGATGAGTAGAAGTAAATATTCCTTGTCCGCTTGTAATGTAGACTAATTGGTATTCATTTAATATACGTCCTTTTTCACTTGAGAATAGATATCGGATTGGATGTTTGTGTGAAGGATAAACCGTCCTGGCCGGAATATCTTGATATCCTACAGTAGTTGTTACTATTCCCCAAGAGATATCTTGTTCATTTGTCATGAGATATTTGATATGTTCTTCTTTGGGCATTATATGATAGTTTTAGTGAGAAAATAAAGTAATGATGTTCAAAAATAGAGTAAAAGTAATTGTAAACCAAATAATAAGATGATAAAATGGTACGTAATCTATTTTGGATAGAATGTATAATTTATAAATCATATTAGAATATTTAGCTGCTTATGAAGTACTTATATTTGCATTAAAAGAATAATTCCGATTTGTGATATATGTAATTTGTATTTTCACTATTGTAGTTAGAGGTATATAGTTTATTGTAGGATGTAGAAAACCTATAAATGTGATAGTTATTATCAAATGTAATTTAATATATTATTATGAAGACTAAATTGAAAGTTGGTTTATTTGGAACGGGACTTGATACGTATTGGGCGCAATTTGAAGGATTGCGTGATTCATTACTTACATATCAAGATAGAATTAGGGATGAGATAGAGTCTCGATGTGAGGTGGATGTTATTAATGTCGGCCTAGTTGACAATCCAGAAAAGGCTGTTGAAGTTGCCGAACAATTGAGCAGTAGTGGTGTAGAATTAGTATTTCTTTATATGTCTACCTATTGTCTATCTTCGACTGTGTTGCCGATTGCCCAAAAACTTCATTGTCCAATTATTATTCTGAATCTTCAACCCGTAGCAACTGTTGATTATGATTATATGAACGGTTTGGGTGATAGAGGGAAAATGACCGGATATTGGTTGATGCATTGTCAAGCTTGTTCCGCTCCAGAGATTATATCAGTTCTCAAACGTAGTGGTTTACGCTTTGAATTAGTTACTGGATATTTGGATGATCCCATAGCTTGGAGGGAAATTGAAGGTTGGGTATGTGCAGCCAGTGTTTGTTATAATATGCGTAATAATCGTTTGGGCATTTTAGGGCATTATTATGGAGGAATGCTTGATGTTTATACTGATATTACCCGACAGTCTGCAGTTTTTGGAACTCATATGGAGATGTTGGAAATGTGTGAACTTAAGTCATTGCGTGATTCTGTGACATCAGAAGAAATAAATCAAAAAGTTACCGAGTTCTATGAACGTTTTATAGTCTCAGAGAGTTGCAGTACTAGAGAAATACTTCGTGCAGCGCATACATCTGTTGCTCTTGATAAGTTGATTGCTACTCATCGGTTGGATGCTATGGCTTATTATTATGAGGGAACAAGAGATAGTGAGTATGAAAATATTGTAACGTCGATGATTGCTGGTAATACTTTATTGACAGGGCGAGGGGTTCCAATAGCTGGTGAGTGTGAAGTTAAAAATGTGCAAGCTATGAAGATTATGTCTGAACTGGGTGCAGGAGGATCTTTTTCGGAGTTTTATGCTCTTGACTTTACAGATGATATTGTGATGCTGGGACATGATGGACCCGCTCATTGGGCAATTGCAGAGGGAACGGTTGGTCTTGTACCATTACCTGTTTATCATGGAAAACCGGGAAATGGCCTTTCAATACAAATGTCTGTAAAGTGTGGTCCTGTGACTTTACTCTCCGTTTGTGAAGATAATGACGGAGTTCATTTATTAGTTGCTGAAGGTGAGTCGGTAAGTGGTCCAATCTTCCAAATTGGCAATACAAATAGTCGCTATCGATTTCCGTGTGGAGCACGTACATTTATGGATAAGTGGAGTAAAGGGGGACCTTCACATCATTGTGCTATTGGAATCGGACATTGGGCTGCAACATTAGAGAAAGTAGCTTTTTTGCTGGGAATACCGATAATTAAAATTTGATGTTATAAATAAACTAAGGTATTAGATTTTAAGGTAGAAAGAATGTTTGAAAGTTTTTTTACAGAAAAAGGGAAACTAGAAATAGTTTCCCTTTTTTTATCTAGTAAATATATTTATATTCTTATCTACCAGCCTTTATTTTGTTCTAATACAACATCTTTGTTTGTATCAATAACACTTTGAGGTATTGGCCATAAATTGAATGATTTATTCTCTAAAGATGTGTTAGCACAAGGCCAATAAGAATATTTCTTTATACGATCGATAGCTATCGTTCCTCCCATGCGTAATAATGTATTCCATCTTGATTCTTCATAGACTAATTCTCTGGCACGTTCATCAAGAATTAGGTCTACATTTATGTCAGAGGCAGAAACCAGATAACTACATTTTGCACGTGTTCTCAGTTTATTTATATCAATTGCTGCTGCTGCATTATTGCCTATCCTCCAATAAGCTTCTGCTCTTAATAGAATTGTTTCAGGTAGACGTAACAAGTAATCATCACGGAATAATGCTGTATAATTCTGTCCATCGGCAATTCCTGTATATTTATCCGTAGCTATCTTGCATGATATAGGAAAGAGCATCGTTGCAGCAGCATCATTTTTTATCCCGTTGGCATCTTCTTTATAAAGGAGATGCCAGGGAACTAGTTTTCCATAAAATTCGGTTCCTGGAATATTACCTAGAAAAGTCCTACGGAATACAGCTTCCGAATTTCTCATATCATCAGCCCATTTATCTGTATAAATTTTATCGCGAGTATAGAAGGTAGGGCATATTTGAACCATGCCTAATCCACCAACGTCTTCCATATTTCCATTCAAATAAGAACCACCTTGATCTCTGAATACAGGTCCATAAATAGCTGAATAGTAAAGACGAAAATCGTCTCCTTCTTCTTTATAAAGATTATAGTCAGATTGTGACACCCAGATGGCTTCTTTATTACTTTCCTGATAATCTAGATTACCTTCTTGAAAAAGATCCCAAAAAACATTTCCTTCTATAGGATAGCCTGCTGCAGAATATGAATGTTCGGGACTTTGACCAGCGACTGAGTTAGCATAATAGAATTCAGGATTCTCGTTTTTGCGCGTACCAAAACGTTCAGTCATTAGCTCATATTGACCGCTATTAATAATATCACTGGCATATTCAATAGCCTTTTCATATGCATCCTGGCTATTTTGTCCTTCTTCTTCCAATAACACACCTTTATCAATATAAAGTTGACAAAGATTATGTTGAATTACAGCACGAACGATACGTCCAGCTTCTGCAGTTTCAGGTACATCATTCACAATGTCTTCTAACTCGTCAATAGCAAACTGATAAGTAGCCATGCGTGAAGTGCGTTCATAATTATAGCGTGGAGTGGTCGTAATTTCAGTAACAATGGGTACTCCGCCGAACAATTCACCTAAATTACGATAAGCAAATGCACGGAAGAAACGGGCCTGAGCCAAAGCCCATTTTCTACTAGCTTCAGAATCCCATACAATATTATCCTTTTCTGCAGCATATATGGCAGAATTGGCAGACGTTATCAGGTAATAATAGTTAGAATAAACAGCATTATATACTCCACTTTGGCTGGAAAGAATAGAATAGTCGTTAAAACGATAACTGTAACGGATGGTTGGTACATCAAACATGTCTGTACCATTACCCATACGGTAGGACCACAGATCTAATTCTCCCCAATTATTATGCGGACAAAACATATGACGCATACGAAGATAGCAAGTAGCTACAACTTGATCGACTTGATCTTGACTGGTAAAGATATTATCTATCGTATAGAAAGTTTCTGGGTCTTCCCTTAGGAAAGCGGCATCGTTGCAGCTATTGAATGTTACAGCTGCTAATGTTATGATTATGTATTTTTTTATTTTAAAAGTTCTCATTTTCATTGATTTAAGTGATTAGAAACTAATGTTTGCACCAAAAGAAAGTGATTTCATTACAGGGTAAGTTCCGGCAACTATTGAATTGCCGATTTCAGGGTCACCACCATCCCAACCGCTAAATGTTAGGAGATTTTTGCCTGAGATAAAGAGCTTCAGTGTATTCAATCCTGCTTTCTTCATCCATGGTTGATTAAAAGAATAGGAAAGGCTGATATCTTGTAAACGGATAAAAGCGCGACTTTGCAATCCAAGAAAATAAGCATCGCCAGTATAGGTTGCTGCAGGGTATTTATTACTTTTATTCTCAGGTGTCCAGTATGGGACGTATATACTATTTACCCCAAAGAAATCTCCGCTCCCACCAATAATATAGGCTGCTTTATTAGATGCTTGGTAATAACCTTTTCCGCCAAATACCCCCGCAATCATACAATATAACTCAAAGTTCTTATAACTTAAGGTATTACTAAAATTTAATTTGAAATTAGCAGCCTTATTTCCTATTATATGGCGGTCTTCTACCGTTATAATGCCATCGCCTGTTATATCAACATATTTAGGTGTACCCGGGGCAACTCCATTTTTTTCCATATATTCCACATCTGTTTCTTGCACAATGCCATCTTGTTTGTATCCATAAATAGAATGAATAGATTCCCCAATAAAGAGGTTATTACCTATGTCATCGTCTTCTTTACCATCGCCATCTAGATCTTCTCCATACAGGTGGTTTAATTTATCACGATTCAGCCAGAAAGTTAATGCACTATTCCAAGTAAAATCTTTGGTTTGCATGTTAACAGAGCGCAATGTAATTTCCACGCCTCGGTTTTGCACTTCTCCCATAGATGAATAAATGTTGTTGAAACCAGTCATTACAGGGATCGTACGACGAAATAACTGATCAAATGTTTTTGAGAAGTAAACATCCATATCTAAGAATAGTCGATTGTTGAACCACGCCGATTCAAAACCAATATTCCATGCTTCTGTCGTTTCCCAACCAAGATTCACATTGCCGATGGTGCCTTGGTTGATACCATATAAAACTTTGCCGGAGTTTCCAAAAGTAACTTTGATACCACCAGCTGATCCTGCTGATACTTGAGATAAGGTTGAATAAGCGCCTACTCCCTGATTACCATTTCGACCCCAAGAAACTTTTAATTTTAAGTTGTTTAAAGCTGTAAGCTTTTTCATGAAGTTTTCATTCGTTATACGCCATGCAACTCCTGCAGCACCGAAATCTCCCCATTTAGAATTTATTCCGAAAACAGAAGCACCATCTCTTCGGTATGATCCGGTAAGATAATAAGTATCGCGATAGTTATATGAGCCTCTAACCAAATATCCTATATTTGTTTGTTTCCAAGCGTCTTTAGCTAATTTCTGAGTTGTTGCGAATGGCAAACCATCAATACCTAATATCGTATTACCATTTGATGCGAAATCACTACCCGTCATTTTTTTTAATTTGTAGTGTTTGCTATCTCGTGTAGCAACTGCAGTTAAATCAATGGAATGATTGCCAAACTTATTGGAATAAGTTAGTATGTTGTCAATTACCCAACTTGAAGTACGCGTATCTTGGTCATAACCATTGGCACTTGCTAAATAATTTTTTTGTGTTGAAATTGAATATCGGTCTTCATCATCATAAGGTCCGACAGAAGTATAATACGATTCATGAATAAAATTACTCTCATTTTTAAGTTCTAAATTTGTTGAATAATTCAAGCGATAAGATAATCCCTTTATATATGGAATAGTTACTTCTGCAAATGCATTCAAACGAAAAGTATTACGGATATCTGCATTGTCTTGAGTACCATCATTGACTCCCCAAAGCGGGTTCACTGATTCGTTTGTTCCATTTGGATATTTTTCTAACATTCCTTCTGCATTACGGTAAGGAACACCATATGGAGACATGGTTTGTATGGCCCAAAGGCTTGCACTATTCCCTGAATAGTCTGAACGCGTGTATGATGCATCAGCGCCAACTTTCAACCAATCGTTAATTCTGGTGTCAATTTTTCCTTTTAAAGTAATACGATTATAATCATCTCCTTCAATTATACCTTTACTATCTGTATAGGCCGATGAAAAATAATAATTAATGCGATCGCTTGCACCGGAAACTGCCGCCTGATAATCTTGTGTCCATCCTGTGCGAGCAACTAAGTCAAACCAATCTGTGCTAATTCCTTTATTATAATTATCTAGTTGTTGTCCTGTCATAAAACTAGCATCTGAGTAGTTATTTCTGGCCATAGTAGCATCCAGCCATTGTTCAGCTGTCATTAAATCGGGCTTGCATGCCCACATTTGCATACTGTTATTCATGCTAAATGAAATTATAGGTTTTCCTTGTTTACCTTTTTTGGTAGTGATACAAATAACCCCATTGGCAGAACGCGAACCATAGACTGCTGCTGAAGTAGCATCTTTCAACACATCAAAAGAGGCTATGTCATTAGGATTAATATCATTTAGAGCCCCCATGAAAATGACGCCATCGACTACTATTAAGGGGTCATTAGATCCTGAGATAGAATTTTGTCCACGTACTTGAATTCCTGGAGCACAACCTGCAGAGTTTGAATATCCGACATCCAAACCTGTAACTGTTCCTTTTAATGATTCCATAGCACTTGTATTAGGTGATAAAGCGATGGGAGAGTTCTCTAATTTTACAGAAGAAACAGAACCTGCGAAATCTTTTCTTTTAGCAGTTCCATAGCCAATTACAACAATCTCATCTAATGTTTTCGTATCTTCTAACATCACAATTTGTAATGTCGTCTGGGACTTTATTGTGATTAACTGTTCCAGATACCCCACATAAGAGATTTGCAATACATCACCTGGGTGGACAGAAATGCTAAAATGTCCATCTATGTCGGAAATAGTACCAGTAGATGTTCCTCTTAACATTACACTAGCCCCTATTATTGGTTCTGCTTTTTCGTCAAGAATTACACCAGTTAGAGTTTTATTTTCTTTTACTGATGAGTTGGAGATTATTTTCTCTTTCTCTAATTTCATTGTTACTTTCTGGGAATGAGTAGCAAATGTAATTCCCCATAAGAACAATAGCACTAAACGAATTTTGAGTTTCATAGTAACATGTTTTTGATTTTAGATATTTGTTATATAAAATAAATATTATCTATAAGAGACAAAAAGTACAAGCTTAAAGTTATTATAGGTGCTAATACTGTTTTACTGTACATTGCAAAGATATGTGTTAATTACTGATTGTAGTAGGATTAAAAAGTGTTTATATTGGATAATATCGACTAATTAAATGTAATTTGTTTGTATATATAGGACAAAAACGATTTTAATATAGAAAATATCGATATTCATCACAGATTGTACTTAATCCCTATTATTCTATTCCTAATCAGTTATTAACTGTATATTTCTGTTCGGAGGATATAAAAAGCAGTAGTTCAACCATAGTCATTAGATTACACGCCAATAGTATTCCCCAAAAAGTAAGTAAATTCCTGAGCACTGTTTTCTTATAGATTATTTGTAATTAGTTATTTTTACAGGTCCCAGTAAACCAGATACAGGTTCTCCTCTATATGCAGATGGGATAGTCTGATAGTGATTAGAAAGAGTACTGTATACCAGTACCTCTATTTGGTTGTGACCACTTTTGATATAACTGCTAATATCAACTTTGTAGGGTGAATGCATTAATATATCTACTTCTTTTCCGTTGACTTTGACTTGGCAAGTAGCATTGACCTTACCTAAGTCCAAAATTGTTTTTTGAGAGTAGATGCTTTGGGGTAAATTGATATTTTTTATGTAGTTTATACCTCCGGAGTAAAATTGCAATGCCCCGAAATCTGTCCAGTTTCCTGCAGGTATCTTTCCTCCTTTACATTCCATTTTTACGGGAGCTGTAAAGAATGCAGGACCGATATTGCCGGGCTCCGGTTCGGCACTCATTGTAATGGTACATATTCCGGATGTATGGTGCCTTCCTAAGTATAGTGAATAGTCATTGGTACCAATTTGTTTTAGATTCTTCATTGAGATGGGCTTGTCGTCTATCCATAATTGGTTTATTTTTCCTTTTAACTGCATCTTCAATACTTGTGTACCGGGGGCTGTTTTAAATTGATATATCCATATGCCCGGATCGTCTTTCCGGATGCTATACGAAAGATGTTTTGTTTGAAACCATTTCATGGCTATGATAGTGTCATATGCATAGTTTTCTTTAATGTTTGGATAATCAGAGGGATAGAAAACAATAGCGCTACGTTTCCGGTTATCTATGCTATTGCTTTTCTTCTCTGCAAGTATGTAACTCCCTTTAGGAGTGCTGGCATAGGCAAATATCAGTTGGTGCCATCCTTTCTTCATTTCTATGGTCTTTTGTTTAATAGGACTTCCGTCCAAATAGCAGAAATCTGGTCTTTCTCCTTCCTGAACCATTCGATATAGACAGCTCTCTGGTGCATATACGTATGTTCTGAAAACTTGATGGCCTCCTTGATCTAAAATAATAAAACGATTATCCACTTTGCCTTTTAGCCCATGAAAACCTTGACTTCCAGGATTGTCGTAAACTCCGTATTGCCATGAGTAGCAATAGGGAATCCATTTTCTGTTCGAAAGTCCATTGGAAAGTATATCTTCCAGCACTTCTGTATTGGGCAGAGTAAGGGTTTCCATATAAGGTGCATAGCCATATACTCCATGATTTGCTAATTGAAATCCTTTTTCAATCGTAAACTTATTGCCAGCTGGAATGAATTGGTAGGCAAATTTCCTGGCTTCTGGTCCAATCATTTCATTAGTAGCCGGCAACCGGAAATCTCCCCATTTGTTATCCATCGTAGGCATTATTTCAATTTCCCATTCTCCTTCAAGAGGGATTTCCTGAACAATTTGGAGTTCAGCTTGCTTATTGTTATCGTATGACGGTGTACCCGGTGTGAATACAAATAACTTGGATTCGTTGTATTCGGCATCATATTTTATCCAGGTACCTTCTTCTGTTTGTCTGAGAATGGGAATTTCTGTGATAACTCCATTCTTAGCATTCCAATATTCTACTTTTCCTTTACTCCTAAAAAAAATCTCGTTTCCTTTCTGAATATTCATAACCATATACACATCTTGATTGCCGATTTTACGATGAAGAACTTTACCTTTTCGATTTTGGACCTGGAAATCGGGTGTGATCAGAGATGTGATTCGTTGCGAAATGTTTTTAATATCTGATTCATGAATTCTATTTCTATCAAATATTTCATGTAATATAGTTTCTACTTGACTATCTTTTTCTCCGATTCGGGTAGTTGCTTTGGGCAATTCTCCTACTGCTATGACAATGCCTCCTTTTTTATAGAATTCGTAAATTTTGAGTAGAGTTTCATAGTGTAGGGCTTTCATATCAGCAAGAATTAGGACCTTGTATTTCTCATCAGAGATGTGTAGTTGCTTAGAGTCAACTTCTGCACATTGAAGGGATTGGTAATCAATGAAATCGTAGTCTAAACCGCATTCACTGAGATTGTCTGTCAGCTTCCAGAGGATATCGGTATCAGCTTCAGGATATGCCTGCATAGACTCTGTGGGATACATTACAGCAATATCGCATATATGCGTGCCTTGACTGAGTATGAAACTCATTCTTTCTGCATATTTTAGCCAGAATTTCATGTGTGGCCAATAGGGCATACGGAAGTGAAAACAAGGAGGTGCCCATTCCCACCAACCACCGTGAGTAGAATAGTACAGTCCATGTAGGCATAGCAAATTGCCTCCGGCAATCATGTGCTGATCTAATTGAGATGTAAGCCATTCTCCGTTACTATCCCAGCCCATACTGTGGAAAGCCTCTAACCATGTGCGTGGACGCTTATATAAATGAGCTACTGAACTTGATACTTTAGTCTGCCGAAAACTCGAACCTCTTGCTGGGGCATCGTTACCGGGAGCTGTGTACCAACTGATGGCTCTAAAATAATCCATATATTGTAATGGCTCAAGTCCTCGACCATTATTATCACATCCATAGATTAATCCACGATTATTGTGCCAGTCAAATACTGGTTTGAAGTAACGTTCTTCTGCCAACTCTGTGACTATTTGCGCGTAATCAAGTCTAATTTTAGGAGTTATTTCTCCTATATATTCCCATAAAGCGGGCAGATAGGGAAGAATGTCATACCCTTTTCTGCTTTTGAACATCTCCTGCATGTCTTCACACCAAGAGTGGATGTTCAAGTTATAATGTAGTTCGTCTTGAAAAAAGTAGTTCAAGCCTTTTCTCCCTTGTGCATCCAGTTTATTTTCAAAGCGGTTGAAATAAACCTCAACTAATCTTTGTCCGTATTGGGGATGAAGTTCAGGAGACTCGGTAGTGTAAATGATATAAACTTTTTTCTCTTCATCTAATTGTGAATACCATTCCAGTTGTCCGTTTTGTGTGTATCTACTTAGGTCAATCTTTCCTGGGTATGCTGTGATAGAAAGGGTATGTTCAGGAAGAGTAATATCCAGCTTCTCACCAGGATGAATGGTATAACTATTGCAATGCAGTCGTCCTTGATAATTTTTAAAATCGGATGTTTGTAATACTTCATCTACGTAAAACCCGTTCTTTGCCCACCCAACAACGTAATCATCCACTCCTAGGCCGATGTTTCTTTTGGCACACTCACTGGAGAATTGATTCCACAATTTCCACCATTCTGCTGTGTAGAACCCAGGTATTCCAGCATCAGCTCGTCCGAAACTGCCGTATCCTTGTGCGTTGAGTTCAATGTCTACTTCCGGGTGTGTGTGGATGTAACTTACGGATAATCCATCAGTTGATGCATCACTTAGAATGGAGAGTTGATCCATTAAACGTTCATAGTTCAAGGAGTCTCCATTCCACCAGTAGAAGGGAACGTTTCCGTATCCTTTGGGGGGATTGGCGAAATTAGAGTTTAAGTCAATATCTCCGTTCCGTGAGGGATATCCCTGATATTTCAGAGACTGGGAGTAAAGTCCTATACATAATAGGCTTAAGATATTGTATACGATAAATCTGTTCATATTGTTCCTATTTTTAATCATATAAATAAAACATACGTTCCATTAATTTCCATTTTTCGGCAGACGTACTCCCTGGCACGCATTTTTGAAATTTTGAAACATACTCTTCCCATTCTTCTTGCCTGGGTAAATGAGATAACTTATTCATGGCTGTTTCCCAGTCAAAATCGATAGGGGTTTCTACAATCATGAATACTTGGGAGCCTAATATATACATTTCCATTTCTATAATTCCTACGGAGCGGATGCCTTTACGAATTTCGGGCCAAGCTTCCGATTGACTGTGTACTTTGCGGTATTCTGCTATGAGAGCAGCATTATCCTTTAAACTTAATGTTTGACAATACCTTTTGGTTGGTATTAGATGTTTTTTGACTATATATCCCTGATTTGATGACATAAATATATGTTTTAATTATGATATTTTTTTCATGTGTGTGACTAGTTCTCCTATACTTCCTTTCTTTTGATTGCATAATGCCATCTCCGTGTATAGGATAGTACACCATGGGCTAGATTGTTTTAATAATTTTCATTTTTTCCAAAGTTGATCATTTATTATAATGGCCTGTTCTATTATTTTAATAATAGAACAAAAATATCGAAAAGTGAGCTTTTGGGGATTCTAATCAATAGACTATATTGTTACCCTAATTATACTTTATTTAGATATTTGTAGACGCTAAAATTACAATTTTACATGTTTTATCCATAGGTCTGCCATACGCTGATGACCTGCAGGAGTAGGGTGAATACCATCCCAAATCCAATACGTATCTTTGGATGTTGGAATGGTCCTCAATATTTCGTCAAACATCGTATTATAAGGGAGATAAACAGCTTTGTAATCTCTCGAAATGCGTTCAACAATCTTTGCACAGCAACGTACTAGGCTGTCACGCTTTGCAAAATTTGAACTTTTACGCATACTGCCAGTGTTTGCTACAAAAGGTGCACATAGTACAATCTTTAGATTCGGATTAGCTTGTAGGGAACGGTTGAGCAATGAACAGTAACGCTTTTCCCATACCTCAAAATCAAAAGGTTGTTTTTGGTTTCCTTGCAAATAGAAATGTATGTCATTGGTTCCAATTAATATGGAGAGAATATCCGGCTTTATATTGATAGCATCCGTTTCCCAACGCTTTTCCATGTCTTCTAATGTATTTCCACTGATGCCTCGGTTGAAAAACTCATATTCTTTTTCTGGATAATTGCCTTGATAATAGGTGGCACATAGATACATGTAGCCACTACCATAAATGTGGTTCATATCCCAAAGTGTGCGTTCGGAAGAGGGTTTGGCAGTGCCGCAACTGTTTCCCCAATTACCGTCTGTTATGGAATCGCCAATGAATAGTACACGTACTCCACCAGCAGTGGCAGATAGTGTTACAAATAAAATCCCAATTACAAAAGTTACTATCCTTTTCATAAGTTATATTAATCATCTAATTATTCTTGTTTCCAATTATAAAATAATACTTTCAGACTTCCTATTTCATAAATTAGTGTAAGTAAGATGAGTACTAAAATTGGGTCTGTAATACTTTTCATTTATTGCAACTTAATGCTTTTATTTCTTTATCTTAAAGACAGGAGCTATATTATTAAGCTTTTTCTCCGGTAAAGTAATGGAAAGCCCTTCGGCTGTGCGGGTAAATTGTACTGTGCCGTATCCAAGCAACTCCACCTTCCTTATCTTTTGCGGAAATAGCTTGCTGTCGGCACCTAATGATTTAATGGTTATGTTTCCATTTTCCGGCCAAGCCAGAACCGTAGCATATAAATCCTTCTTGGTTTGCGTGAAACGGATTTCCTGTGCTGTAGCTTTGCTATATGCTCCTTCGTTGAATCCCTGTGCGTTGATTTTGATGTCGGCTTCGGCTATCGGACCTTCACCGAATATTTCCCAAGGACGTGTATTGTAAATAGCCTCTTTATTAATGTTCATCCACTCGCCGAATTCATTCAATATCTTTTCTTCTTTTTCATCAAATGTACCGTCGGCTCGCAATGGAACGCTAAGAAGCAGATTACCATTCTTACTTACGATGTCAATCAGCAGTTTTGCAACGTCTGAGGCTGATTTGTACCAATTTTTTTCATAAATAGATGTATTGTAATGCCATCCGCCAATGCATGAGCAAGATTGCCAGGGCTGCTCCATAATCTCATTGGGTGCACCGCGTTCCACATCCCAAACGATAGCTTTGCGTTGGTTCTCATCCAATATCTTACTTAACATGACGGCTTCCAGTTTCCCTTTATGGGTTGCCATATTATGGTTATAGAAGTGAGCCGCAATCTTTAATCCTGCATCACTGATTGGGTAGAATGGAGCTACAGTCACATCGAAATAAATCAGATCAGGATTATAGCGGTTGATGGCATCTACTGTGCGGTCATAGAAGTTTGTACAGTATTCCTGGGTTGGCAAGTATGCTCCGTTTCCCCAAGCCCACTGCTTGTGAATCATGCCGTCTGCCCAACTACCCTTACTCATCGGATGGTTTTGTGCATATAGGTCTTGAGGGTCGTATCCTTCCCACCACTTGCCTTTACCATCGGCTTTTGTCAACGTTCCATCGTAAGGAACACCGGCTTTAGGTCCGTGTCTATCATAACGTTGGGAGGGTTCATACCAAGTCCAGGCATGGTCAGCATGGAAACTGATACCAAATGGAAGTCCGTACTTGCGTGCCGCTTTTTCCCATTCTGCCAGTATATCTCGTTTCGGTCCCATGTTCTTTGAATTCCATGGTTGATATTTACTGTCCCAAAGGTCAAAATTATCGTGATGGTTACCTAAAGCGAAGAAATACTGTGCGCCTATCTTCTTATAAAATGCAACAAGTTCATCCGGATTCCATTTTTCCGCTTTAAATAAAGGGATGATGTCTTTAAACCCCACTTCAGAAGGATGTCCGTAGTGCTCTACATGATACTTATATTCTGATGTTCCTTCCATATACATGGAGCGTGCCATCCAGTCGCCCGAACCTTCCACACACTGGGGACCCCAATGTGCCCATATCCCGAATTTTGCGTTCTTAAACCATTCGGGGACTTGATAATTTTCCAATGACTCCCATGTGGGTTGGAATTTACCTTTCATCATAGGTTCGTTCTTTTCTGAAACCGGAACCTGATAGTTCTGGGCAGATAAGGTTCCTATTGAAAGAACTAAAGAGGCTAATAAAATTTTGGTTCTCATAGGTATTAATTTTGTTTCTATTGTACATTACAAAGATATGGATTAATTAATAGTTATAATAGGACTAAAAAGTGTTTGTATTGGAAAATATCGATTATATAAATAGGATATATCTGATATGATAGGATAAAAACGATTTTTATATTGAGAATATCGATAATCGTTTTGAATGATAAAGAAATTCACCTACCTTTATCGAGTTACTAAATACTATATACTATGGTTTCATTGGTTGATAAGTTACACCCTCTTGTGTTGAATGTCGGTTTAGCTGTGCATAATGCAGATTGGAACTGGAAGAATGTAAATAGTCCGTTTACGCGCTTATATTATATAACGGAAGGGACTGCCCAAATACAGTTATCGGGGAGCGTACAAATTTTAAAACCAAACTATCTGTATTTTATTCCAGCTTTTACTATACATAGTTATATATGCAATTCCTATTTTTGCCATTACTACCTGCATGTTTATGAAGAGCATCAATCAGATACAAATTTATTGGATGAGTGGGAATTTCCGGTGGAGATACCTGCCGGAGAGTTAGATTTGGCTCTATTTCAGCGTCTATGTGCAATAAACCCTCACATGAGTTTGCCTAAGTCGGACCCTTCGACTTATGATAATAACTCAACGTTGATGGAGAATCTTCTGAAGAACAAGCAGCGTGCGTTATGTGATAAGGTTGAATCACGTGGTATTGTATATCAGTTACTGGCACATTTCTTAAAGCGTGCGCAAGTTAAAGTAGAGACGAAAGACGATCGAATAGAGAAAGCTATTCTTTATATACGCAAACATATCTATGAGGCTATAGACCTGACAACTCTGTCTGAGAACTCATGTTTGTCAAAAGATCATTTTATCCGTTTATTCAAAAAAGAGACTGGTGTGACTCCTTCAAAATATATCAATCAGAAGAAAATAGAAAAAGCACAACTCATCCTGGTAACAGATGAGATGTCTGTAAAGAACGTGGCTTTTTCCCTTTCTTTTGATGACTATTCTTATTTTAATCGGCTCTTTAAAAAGACAACAGGACTTACTCCGCAGGAGTATCGGAACTCCTACCATTAATCCGGTTCACCATACACTCTCTTCTACGAAACAAAAAGAAGAATCTGCTTCTTTTTCATACACAGGGAAAGCAGATTCTTCTTTTATATCAGGATAACAGAGACCAGATTCTCTTTGTATTACTTATGTACCGAGAATTTATAGATGCATTGGCTTTGGTACTTTTCTCCCGGTCTTAACACTGCCGACGGCCATTCCGGTTTATTAGGCGTATCGGGATATTTATCCGTCTCCAGGCAAACTGCTGCACGGAAGTTATAAACAATGCCTTTCTTCCCCGTCAGAGTACCATCTAGGAAGTTTCCGCAATATACCTGTATGCCAGGTTCATTGGTATAAACATCCAGAACTATACCGGTTTTGGGTGATTCAAGAGTAGCGCATACTTTAGTTACATCCCCTTGAGTGTTCAGTACCCAGTTATGGTCTATTCCGTTTCCACTCTTCAGCTGTTCAAACTCCTGATTGATATTTGCACCGATTGCTGTAGGCTTTCTGAAATCCATGGGAGTTCCTTCTACCGTTGCAATCTCGCCTGTTGTCATGAAAGTGCTGTCTATCGGGGTGTAGTTATCGGCATTCAACGTTAACAGATAGGCAGAGTTATCAGTTGTGGGATCACCATCCAGATTGAAGTAAGAATGATTGGTCATATTGACAATAGTCGGCTTATCCGTTTCGGCTTCATATTGAATATCGATGGCGTTATCATCCGTCAACTTCATAGTAACCGTACACTGCAGGTTACCGGGAAATCCTTCTTCTCCGTCCTTTGCCAGATAAGTCAGTTGTACCTCCTGATCGTTCTTTTGTACTCCTTTGTATACACGGTACTGGAAACCTTTCGGTCCACCATGCAGACAATGACCATAGTTATTTTGTGGCAACTGGTACTCCACACCATCCAGTGTGAAGCGCCCTTGGTTGATGCGGTTGGCATATCGTCCAATGCTTGCTCCGAAGTCGGACGGATATTTGATATAGTCCTGTATAGAGTCGAATCCCAGAACCACATCCTTCATGTTACCATCTTTATCGGGAACCATGACCGATACAATACGGCCTCCGAAATTAGTGATGCAAACTTCCATGTTGTTTTTGTTCTTCAACACAAACAGGTCTGTCTTTTCACCATCGACTTCTGTCTGGAAATCGCTTCGCTTCAATCCGGATTCAGTCAGTTCTTCTTTTGTTGTTGCGGTACATCCAACCACTAGGATGGCACATACCAAAATCATCAGTTTATTCATATTCTATTAATTAGATTGCTTTTCGTAACGGAAGAAATCAACATCCACGTATCCACCGGCAGCCTTTGTGGCATAATTGAATATAGCGAATTTATTACCAGTGAAGTGCGCCATACTGAATATCATGTGGAATTTGTCGCCTATCGGAGTCCAGTTAGTGTCATCCAGGCTATAGGAGAATTGGGCATAGTCAGTGGTAAAATCACACTCCATTTTCAGGAAGACGATATCCTGATTCAGTTCGCGCCGTGCTTTTTCTACATTGCGGTCGGTCATCACCAGATACTTTTTTCCATACTCTTTCACGACAGAGAGGATTCCCGGTTCAGAACAGAATGCTGCCAATCCTGCATAGTCACCATCGTTCATGAAGGTGAGGTCTAAGGAAACGACACCACTACATTTGGGACCTTCAGTACGTTGCGTCAGTGTGTTGCGGGCTTCGAAGAGGTTCTTTACTACTTTTCCGGTTTTCAGTCTCAGATAGCCCGGGCGTTCGGTGAGAGTCCATAGCAAATTATCCGGATTATGATTCCATTGCCAGGTCAGTCCCAGCTTGGGAGCTTCGTCGAAGTTGTCGCTGACTACCAGTTCCGTCTTTTCATCATATCCTTGTACGGGTACTTTCATTACCGGAGGCACTTTGCCATTTTCGTCCCCCAGCATGGGCCAACCATTTTCCCAACGGCAAGGCATCAGCACAGGTACACGGCCTACGGCTTCGTGGTCCTGAAACAACATAGCATACCATTCGCCTGCTTCTGTATCGATGAAGCATCCTTGTGCTACACCGTGATTGGCATATCCGAGATCATCCGAAAGAATGGTTTTCATCTCATAAGGTCCGGACACTTTATCGGAACGGAAGCAGAGTTGTGTGCGTATGCCGCCTTCCGGCCACCAGATCAGAGTGAGGTAATATTTACCATTGAATTTATAGAAGTGAGTGCCTTCCAGTAACCCTTGTGGCTCACCGGGGATAACTTCTACCTGTAAGCCGTTAGGATTGATTCCAGACAAATCCTTATTGAATTCAATGATACGGATATGGCGTGCACCATAAGCCAGATAAATGCGTCCATCATCGTCGAACAACATGGAAGCATCGTGCAGATACTCATCAATCACAAGCTTCTGTTCCCATTTTCCTGCCGGATCTTTTGCCGTATAAATGTAGGATTTGTTTCCTGTACCGAAGAATACATAGAAAAGCCCGTCGTGATAGCGTAAGGAAGCAGCCCATTGTCCGCGGCTGTAGATATTACCGCCTTCCAGATCATTGTATGGGCTCTCTTTGAGTTCATCAAACACATAGCTGATGATTTTCCAGTTAACCATGTCTTTGGAGTGCATGATAGGCGCTCCGGGTGACATGTGTGCGGTAGTGCTAATCATATAGTAATCACTACCTACGCGTATAACGTCAACATCCGGTACATCAGCATAGATGACCGGATTGGTGAAAGTTGTTTCTTCCTCAGCTGCCTGCTTGCCGGCATTCGTACAGCCGGCAAGGAGAAACAGCATAAGGCAACTTATCCATAAAGATGCTTTGTTCATTATTGTTTGTTGATTTCAGAGTTTCAGTTTAATCATTTAACCTTTGTCCCTGACGGTTTTTTCAACCGCATCGTCTTTGGATAAGGTGTACCTAATACAGGGTAATCGTCAGCTTTCCATTCTATCTTCTGAGCACGGGGAGATCTTGTATCGCCCATGCCCGGAGGATCTACCTGAGTGTCGCGAGCATGATACAGGATATACCATTCTTTGCCATCAGGTGATTTGAAGAAGCTGTTGTGTCCTGTACCGTATACTCCATTTTCAGGAGACTGGCGGAACAGAGGCTGGGGAGCTTTCTTCCAGGATGCCGGATCCAACAAGTCTGCATTCGTATCTGCTGTCAGCATGCCCAAAGCATAGTACGGAGTCCATACACCGCTTGCCGAATAAGCAACGTGGATATATTTACCTTTCGGGCTTTTCAACGGTTGAGGTCCTTCGTTCACAAATACTTTGTGTGGAGGATTCCAGCCGGTTTCGTTAATGTAGTGGCGTTCCCATTCCAGTTCCGGTTTAGAGATCAGGACTCTTTCGGAACCCAGTGTCCAGGGATTCTTCATTTCGGCAATGTAGATACATTGCGTTTCGGTATCCACACGGCGGGTTTGCCAACCGGACCAAACCATGTATAACTTGCCTTTGTTCTCGAATACTGATCCATCAATAGCCCAGTTGTTATCTTTATCCGTACTGATACGGCCTTTCATCACGAACTCTCCCTTGAACGGATCTTTGTTTGTATTCTCCAGCACATACATCTGGTGATTGTCGGAGTTACCGTCATCGGCTGCATAATAGATGTACCACTTTCCATCAATATTGTGAATTTCAGGTGCCCACAGGTTATGCTTGTTAGATGGGTCTGTCGGAATCCAGATTGTTTTCTTCTCTGCATTACGAATGTCGGTTACATCCTGCGTCTTCCACAACACAAGGCTGTCGACCATTGTATGCATGTAGTAGTAGGAACCATCGTGCCAAATAGCCCAGGGATCCGGACCATAATTGCATAACGGATTGGTATAAGTACCTTCCAAGTCTTCAGGGTTCTTACTGAAGATACTGTGAATAAGTTTTGTATCAAACTTAGGAGTACGGTCATAGTAATAAATACCGTTTTGTTCCTGCTCAACATCCGTCAGTTGAGTATAGCAATACCCCCAAACCTGATCTTTCAATTCAAGAATACCATTTATCTGACCTTCCAGTCGTTCTAGGAATTCTTTTTCGGTCTTCGGCGGTGTGCCGTAACCCCACGATTGTGTGCTTGAGTTAGTCTTATCCTGATCTTTCACCCATTTGATACCCCCTACTTCATCAATCAGATATGGCATTTTGCCATCATATACCGGGAAGTCATATACTGCATTCTGGCGTAAACCGTTGAAACCAATATTGGCTGTAGGTATTCCAGTCTTATAGTTGGGAGTCTGGAAGAATTTACCATCTTTGTAGATGATATCTTTCAGCTTGGCAGGATCCTGTTCATAGTTGTGTACAGTCCATATATCTGTCTTGATGTGGCAACCACCGCTGGCATCGTTCACCGGGCGGGTAGGGTCGAGCGACTTCGTAAGATTGTATAAATCGGTCGTAAAACGTGGGTACTGAACCAAATCAGGCCACCACTCTTCGTTCATCGGTGTCCAAATCAATAGAGAAGGATGGTTCCGGTCACGAAGTATCAGTTCCGACCATTCAATCAGGAAGTTGCGTGCCACCTCTATGTTATTGGCATCCATACCCCAGCTTGGAGCTTCTCCCCAGGTGATATAGCCCAGTTTATCCGCCCAATAATAGAAGCGTTCTTCGAATGCTTTCTGATGCAGGCGTGCTCCGTTGAAGCCGGCAGCCATTGATAACTCTATGTCGCGTTTCAATGCTTCATCGGTAGGAGCTGTCCAGATGCCATCGGGATAGAAACCCTGATCCAGTACCAGGCGTTGATAGTAAGGCTTGTTATTCAGATAAATCTTATTTCCTTCAATATGCACTTTGCGCATACCTATGTAAGATGATACTTCATCGATAACCTTTCCTGCCGGATCAATCATCTGATAAGTAATGTCATATAGGAAAGGTGATTCCGGTGACCATAGTTTGGCTTTCTTTACCGGAAGTACGGCAACAGAACTGTTGGTACCTTTCACTGTGGCGGAAGCAATGACTTTATTACCATCTTTCAATGTAATCTTCAGCTTGTTGTTGCTGTCACTGTAGAATGTAGGCCATACGACCAATTGCTCCTGATCGACGTTTGCAACGGTTTGTACGGATTTTAAGCCGGAAGGATTGACTGCTTCCATCCACACAGTTTGCCAGATACCCGTAGTGCGGGTATAGTTACAGCCATAAGAACCAAATTGCAGGCTCTGTTTACCGGCACTCTGCATGCCCGAACGTAAGTCACTGGATGCGCGTACTACCAGGTGGTGCACCTTACCCGGAGTCACCAACTTGGTGATATCGATGCTGAAAGAAGAACTACCGCCGAAGTGGCGTCCTGCCAAAGCTCCGTCAATGTAAATCTCCGAATTGTAGTAGACTGCTCCGAAATTCAGCAATACATTCTTGCCGCTCCAATCCTGCGGAATACTTATCTCCCGATGATACCAGATATGATTGATAAAGTCCTTATGCCCTACACCGGATAAACTGCTTTCCGGACAGAAAGGTACTGTTATCTTTCCTGAGAAGGAAGTAGCTTTGTGATACTCCTGCTCCATACCCGAATTGGCGAAATCGAATGTGTAATCCCATTCACCGTTCAAATTCACCCATGCCGTCCGCTCAAACTGAGGGCGGGGATATTCCTTGCGCGGAACATCTGCGGCATTTGCCTGAAATGCCATGCCGGCAGCCAATACGGCTGCAATCAAGATTTTCTTTAATTCCATAATTATTATTATTTTATGTATGTTACGTTAGGACCTAAATAAGAGTGCTTCATTCCACCGAAGTCGATGACTACTTTCTGGATAATCATACCCGGATCGGCGCAGATTAGTTTCAGGGTGTGTTTACCGGGCTTGTCAATATTTACATTGATAGTGCTGATGGCACTATTACGGAACACGTTCAGTCTCCATTGGCTGGAGTATTCTTTAGCCGAAGTAGTCATCCATTGTACCATGCCGTCATCGATCATGATGCCGTAGCGGGTATCATGTTTGGAGTCGATAGGGAACAAGGGTAGGGCATAAACGTGTACGGTCGCATTGCCACCATTGAATGTATAGAAGTCATATTCAGCCTTAGGGCTTCTGTTAGTGAACCACATATTGGGCACATTCTGGGTCGCTTCTCCCAATTGAACACAATCGTTCTCGTATCCCAATCCCTTGATAGCTCTGATTTTTATACCGCTATTTTCCACTTTCCGGTGGAATTTGCCGGCATTGATGGAAACACATCCGTTGTCTTCTATATACATTCCTCTGAGCTCTTCAACCGTGGGGCTTGCCGGATTGAAGACAGGAACGAATACTTTCTTTGTCTGATTACCGGAAGCCAACTCGATAACACCTACAATATCGTCACCTTGAGGTACCTTATTCCAATCTACGGATACTGTGATTCTATCCTGTAATTTTACTTTGCCCGTAGTGCGGCTTAGCTTAATCCAATTATCCTGAGTCGTAGCTTTCCAGTTGAAAGGTTTACTGCCTCTATTGTACAGTTCTATAAATGAGTTGTTCTTGGTATACGGATTCACACAGGGGAGTGCGTGTACTGCTCCCATGCCATACGTGCAATCCTGTCCCGGAATGAATATCTGCATATCGGCTTCTCCGGAAACGGTGATATTCTCTATAGGAGGCATGTTCTGGTAAGTTCCTGTCCAACCCGGAGTAATGGACATCATATGATTCCATTTGCCGTTCAGCAGAGAGTTGAACTGATCTGTATAGTAGTCCAGACTGTCCTGGTAAGATTTTACCTGATCGGCAAGCATATTGGTTGCTGCGCGTCCTTGGCGTGCATACCAACGGTTTTGCTGGGCCACCAGCATCTTCTTATTCATCAGTGCAGCTCCCTTCACCGGATAGTGAACCAGTTCGTAGTAAGCGGCTTTATATTCTTTGGGCAGTGCTTTCCATATCTTTTCGCTCTTATCGGCAATGCGGTCGTATTCTTCCATACGGTTTTCCGCTTCGTTGTAATTGATAAAGGAGAAGTCTGTGTCGATGATCCGTTCGCGGTCATGGTGGTTGTTCCATTCGTATCCCCATCCCATAGATTCCGGTTTGTGCTGAAATGCCAGAAGATAGTAAGTCTCGAAGATATCTCTCAGCTCGTTTTCATATTTAGAACCGAAGATACTTGCAAGAAATTCAGCTTCGTACGTGTAAGTCTTCTCAAAATTGAAGGTTTCCACATCCCACGCCATATCCAGGAAGAACTTCATGCCAAGTTCGCCGGGTTTGATGTCACCTACATTCAGTAACCAGTAGCGGGTAGCACCTGTGTCGTAAGCTTTGCGCATCTCTTCATAAATAAGTGTGGGAGTAGTGGTATTGATCCATAAATAATCATGAGGTTCTCCACAGTAAGAGATGTGGTAATAAACGCCCGAACCGCCTTTGCGCTTCTGTTCGTTTTGGTTGCTTAGTCTCTTCAGATAGCCATAGTTGTCATCCGGCCAAACCAGGGTTACATAATCGGGCACTTTCAGCCCTTTTTCATAGATATCCATCACTTCTTTGTAAGGTACGAATAGTTGTGGAATGGAATCGATGTCCTGATTGATGTGTTTGGCCAGTATATTCCGTTGATCATTCAATACTTCTTCCATCAGTTTCACCTCATTATCCTTGGTTACTCCTACTAAACCGCTGTCGTGAATACCGCGCATAGCTAAGGTGTAAAAATTCTCATAAGGGCTATTCTCTGATATACGTTTATCCAGCACCTTATTAATGCCGTCTTTATTGGTTATGTAGTTCCAGTCCCCCATAGAATCTTTGAACCATTCTGTTACATTGTTGAAAAGTAAAGGCTCACAGTGGGAGGAAGTCATTACGATGCCATAGCTATCGGCTACCACTTTATTTTCGGGATATTTATTGAAAGCACCGGAACCCGGATGCATGGCAGGAGCCAGCATATTACCTTTCATACGAAGAATCAATTCACAGACTTTGGCATAAGTTTTCGGACCAATGTCACCGAGCTCCGGATCAAAAGTCTTGGCAGCCCAAGGAGTGATGCCCCAGCCTTCATCATTGATAAATATGCCGCGATACTTGATGGAAGGTGTCTTGGAAATATATTCCAATGTCTCCAAATATAAAGCTTTTCGCTTCTTAGTCGGTACGTCAGACCACCAGTATAATGGAGATACTCCTATTGCTTCGGACAGGGCGAATGTGCCGTAAGCTGTTCCGCGCCGGTCGCAACCTGCAATGATTAAGGCTCTGTCCACTCCTCTGAAAGGTTTATTCAGGACTTTGATTATATATTGTTCCCATCCGTTTTCAATGGAAGAAACATTCAGTTCGTTTTTCTTCACCAGTTCATCTATGAACTTATTGTGTCCCAGTGTCCCGATGATAACCACTTCTTTCCCTTGGATGGATTTAGAAGTGGATACCAGACCTTTTACTCCTGTCACGCGTTCGATATCTTCAGCGAACAGATGCGCCACTTTGTTTACCACTTCATAATCGGTGGCATCGATCTGGATATTGCAGCTCTTTCCGTTGGCATGCAATGGAAAGTCTGCGGCTGATTTTTGCCGGTCGGTTATTCTTATTTGTGCAGATGCGTTGCAGGCACACGCAAACA
Source organism: Bacteroides sp. AM16-24 (assembly GCF_003471885.1). Taxonomy (NCBI): domain Bacteria; kingdom Pseudomonadati; phylum Bacteroidota; class Bacteroidia; order Bacteroidales; family Bacteroidaceae; genus Bacteroides; species Bacteroides sp. AM16-24. The sequence goes on along the minus strand of NZ_QRKI01000013.1, from coordinate 108,451 downwards.
GAAAAAGAAGAAATAGTTTTTTCATGATAGTGCTTTTGTATATCATTTTTCTGATTTTTTACTTTTTACCGGTGAATTTGAAATAAACGGTATAATGTTGGTTGTAATTACGGAAAAGGGGGCTGAGTGTGACATCTTCCGGCTGTCCTATACCTACTGTCCGGAAAGTCAACGGCTTGCCATCAACCGGTTGGATGTATTGGTCTATTTTCTTGAAATCTCCAATCAATGCAGGCACTGCGGGATTCTTAGCCGGATCCTCGGTCTTACCCAATTCGGCAGCCAGTACAATCGGACCATATAAGATAGCACCCATTTCCTTTGTGTCGGGCATATATTCTATATGCAGTGACATCGGCATTTCCATTGTGATTATATCTCCCTTGCACCAGTTTCGGTTTATACGAATATAACTACCGGGTGCTTTCTTTACATGTTGTTTTTTGCCATTGACTTTAACAGTCACACCATCGATAGCCCAGGAAGGATAGCGGAGCATAATCGGCATTTGTACTCCTGTTTTCGGAGCCGAGTCAACGATTATTTGTGTAGAAGCCTTATCCGGATACTTCGTTTCCTGACGGATGGTCAGTTCTTTCTCCTTCCAGTTCAGTATGGAAGCAATGAACAGGTTGATATAAAGCCCGTTTTGGTCGGCTGTTTTATAGTAAATAGCTTCACCGTATTTGGCATGATTCTCGTATCCGGTACCTACGCAACAGGTGTTGTCGCGGAAAGGATAATGGAACTTTTTGCAACTTCCGGGATGGAGAGTATGATAATACGTGACGCCACCTGTTTCCGGGTTTTGTGAAGAGAGAATATTATTGTAAAGCGCACGTTCATAGTAATCTGCGTAAATAGGTAAAGCATCCCAAGTGAACAGGTGGCGCGTCAGTTTTAGCATATTGTAGGTATTGCAGGTTTCTGTGGTATTTTCACTCAGCTGATCGGACAAGATGCCGGGCTTACTGAATATCTCTCTATCACTGTTTCCACCTGTCACATAAGTATGATCCTTGACTACAGCTTCCCAGAAGAAGTTGGCAATTGTAGCACTTTGTGAGTTTCCGGTAAGTTCGTAACCGCGTGCTTCACCGATGACCTTCGGAACTTGGGTATTCACATGAATACCGGCTAAGCTGTCTTTCCGGGCAGCCAGAGGGTCCAGTATGCTGTTATGATAAAATAGGGCAGCCAGTTCCTTGTGCTTGGTGTTTCCTGTGATGGCATATACATTGTAGAGCGTTTCAGGCATTCCACCAAACTCACTGTTCAGCATGCCCTGGAGTTGTGCCTCATTCAAAGGCTTAAGTTTGTTGTATGCCCAGTCACACATTCCCAGAAGCACGTCCATAGCCTGTTGGTTGCCGCAGAGGCAGTATTGGTCGAGCAGTCCGGCATATACTTTATGTAAGGTATAGAAGGGGGCCCACACTATTTCTTCTTTGATGGCTCGGTCGATAAAATACTCAGGGAAGGCACTCAGATAACCGCTTTTGCCCAGCGTCTGTTGGCATTCGGCCAGCCCTTTTACTAACTCTGCCCCTTTGGTACGGTATTGTTCATCACCGGTAGATGCATACATGATACTGAGAGCACTGAGAAGATGTCCGGTAGTATGCCCGCGCACCTCACAATCCAAAGATTCCCAACCTCCTAAAGATTGCGCTCCTGTAGCCAGTCCGGCAGTGACGCGGAAGGTGTGCAGGAAGCGGTTTACATCGGCTTCTTTCAGCCAACGCTGGTCTATTTCCATGGCCTGCTTGAAAGGACCGTCCAGTAAACGGACGTCGGAATAGTTGAAAGACAAAGCCTTTAAAGGAACGTTGACTTTCACTTTTGTCATTTCTTCAATCTGGCCGGGATACTGGGCATGTATTACAACAGGCATTAAGGTTAATGCAGTCCAGACAGTCAGGGTTAACAATCTTATTTTCATTAGCTTATTGTCAGTTATCAGGTTGTTAATAGAATTTTATTTCTTATGATGTGGGCGTATCCTGGAAAGTTTTACTGTAAACAGGATGAGGTACAAGTAATAAATGACCAGGCAACTCAGTGCTGCCGATGTACCGATAGTCAGTGCATCCGTTCCGAAGCTCTGCTGAAGTACTCCCATCAACGGAGGTAAAATAGCTCCGCCTATGGCAAATGTGCAGATGATGCCGGAAGCCCGTTTCGTATGTTCTCCTAAATCTTCGGAGGCCAGATTAAAGATACTTCCCCACATGATGGAATTGAAGAAGCCGCAGAGCAGCATCAGGATGATGGATACTTCATTGTTTGTCAGCAAGGAAACGATCAGGAAAAGCATAGCCATACCTGAGCAGAATGCCATAGCTGTGCGCACTTTTATTTTCCTCAACAGGATGGAGCCGAATAACCGTCCTACCATTAATCCACCCCAATAGATAGACAAAACACCTGTACCTTTCAATTCGTACCCCAACAAATTGACTGAGTCTATTCCTAAGGCTCTCATTCTATCGGGCAGGAAGCTTGGGATACCAATTTCTACACCCATGTAGACGAATATGGCGATGGCACCGAATATGAGGTGCGGATATTTATAGGGACTACTGCTGCTGTGCGCCTTATCTGCCGGTTCTTCCTTAATTTCGGGCAGATGCAGGAAATAGAGTAATAGACAAAGAATAAAAGCGATTCCTGCAATAATCAAAAACGGCATTTGCACGTTTGTAGCATCCGGGCGTGATTCAACAGGAGCTGTCTCGCTGATGGTATCGGCAGATATAAGCATGGTCACAAATATGGGGGCAGCGACAGTAGCCGCAGAATTGAAGAAGCCTACCAGGTTGAGACGGCTGGCTGCTTCGTTGGGCGAACCTAATGCCAGAACGTAAGGATTCAGAACAATTTGCAACAGTGCTATGCCTGATGCCACAAGGAACATGGAGATCAGGAACGGTATGTATCCCATGGTTACAGCCGGATAAGTCAGGATAAACCCTACTCCTACCACAAACAGCGATAGCACAGCCGAAGCTTTGTAACCCAGCTTATTTAGCAGGTAGGATAGAGGTATGGAAAATAAATAAGCTCCGAAGAAAGCTGTATTCACTAATTGCTTCTCAGAGAAAGATAGCATCCATTTGCTGGAAGATAGAAAATCAATCAGCGAATTGTTCATTGTTGTGATGAAGCCTACCATGAAAAACAGGATAGACATAATTACCATTGGGAAAAAGAAACTATTTTTTTCTATATTCTTGTTCATAACATATTTTCTTTTGTTCTGTTCCTTTTCTCCGTCTTACCAGCTCCGTGTCTGCTCCACTCCTATACGGAGATAAAAGGAGTGGAGTTGGTATGGACTTGGTATGGACCGGATACGGAGTTGGTACAGAGTGGGTTATTGTCCTTTATTTCTTGTGCAACATCCGGAAACCAAATAAGCCTCCCGCATGGCAATCGGGATGTGATTGGAAGCGTACAGTTACCTTTTCTTTTCCTTGGGTAAAGGAGAGTGGAATTGCATACTCTTCTTCAAAAACTTTCGGACCGTGTGTACCCTGTAAGTTGATTGTTTTTAATTTTTTGCCGTCTATCAGGATGTCGAAATTGCGTTTATCCTTGTCTGTTCCCCAATAGGAACAGAGCATTTGCATTTCTTTGGTCGGGTCTACTTTTACAGTAAAGGAGAACCAACCATTGAAGGCGTCACGGTATTTATTTCCGCTGACATCTCCTGTTTTCGAATTTTCCGCTTGCAGGTCATGGTCTCTTTCAGGTTGCATTTCACCGATGCGGAGGTGATCCGTAGTCCGGGCTTCCAGTTCTTTCTGTTTTTTGATCAGAGCCTGATATTCTTTTTCTTTCTTTGTCCATTCTTGTGTAGAGAACTTGTCGAAATAGACTGCATGCTTCTGACCGTGGATGGCATAGAAGGGCATCAACGGGAGCTGGGCGTTGGCAGTAGTGTTGGCTGTAAAAGCTAAAGGCTTGTCCGGGACAGGCCGGATGGCACTGATGATTGACTCTGCGTCAGAGACGAAACAGGGAATTTCATATGCCTGTAAATCCTCTGTTCCTAAGGGTGCGGCAAGCAATACAGGACCGTAGAAGATACCCATTCTGTTGGGGTTGTCGGGCATGGATACAGTGTAGAGTTCCATTGGGATGTCCAGTATTAATTCGGTATCTTTTCCCCATTCACCGTTCAGGGTGAAGTAAGAGCCGGGAGTGCCGGTTACTGTTTCTTCTTTACCGTTCAGGGTTGCTTTGATTCCCTGTGTTGCCCAACGAGGATAACGGATGTGCAAGGGAAATTTCTGGGATTTTCCCTCAAATGTGATACGTACTTGGTGATCTGCCGGGAATTGTGTTTCCAGTTTTACTTTCAAACCTTTTTCTCTCCAGTTCAGGGAAGTCGGGATAAATAGATTGATGAATAATCCATCATCCTGAGTAGATTGGAAGAAGACACTTTCGGCATATTTTACATGATTCTCGATGCCACTGGCTACGCAGCACCAGAAAGAGTCGAAACGAGTACTGAATTCTTTCTTTGTACCAGATTCCAGGGGAACACTGTAACAAACCATACCATCGTCAGGATTTTGTGAGGCGAGTATATGGTTGTACAAGGCACGTTCATAATAGTCCATATAGGCAGCTTGCGGATCCCAAGTAAATAAATGCTTAGTGAGTTTCAGCATATTGTAGGTGTTACAGGTTTCCGAGGTGAACGGACTCAAGCGGTCGTTCAGGCAATCTGGTTTGCCTAAATGCTCATAATTGCTGTTGCCACCGTTTACGTAGCTGTGGTGGTTGACAATGCGATCCCAGTAGAAGGTAGCTATAGTTTGCATATCTTTATCACTGGTTAGTTCGTACAGGCGGGCTTCTCCTATGATTTTGGGTACCTGTGTGTTGGAGTGCTTGCCTTCCAGTTCATCCCGTTGTTCTTTCAAAGGGTCGAGGATGGCTTTGTGGTAGAACTGACGAGCCAGTTTCAGATAGTTTTCGTTACCTGTTATGGCGTACATGTCGGCAAACGATTCGTTCATTCCTCCGAACTCGCATGCCAGCATTTTCTGGAAAGATTCTTCAGACAGATCTCCGAAACTGTTGACTGCCCAGTCGGATAGTTTGACAGCTACTTCCTTGGCCTGATCATTGTTGCCGTAACGGTAGGCATCGATGAGCCCCGCCCATAGTTTGTGCAACGTGTACCAGGGTACCCAGCCGCCATTCAGGTCGAATCCTTGTGAACGAATATCACCGGAAGATACTTCTGCCCAGATTTTATCTTCATTGGGTATGCCACCTACATAGCCGGTCTTACGGGCAGCCTGGCATTCTGCCAACTCTTTTATGATATAATCCACCCGTTCCTTGTAGCGTTCGTCACCACTGGCGGCGTACATCATGGCACATGCCGAGAGGTAGTGCCCGAGCGTGTGTCCGGAGACTCCCAGACTTTCCCAGCCACCGTATATTTCTCCTTTGGGCGTCAGGCCCGCATTGAGACGGAAGCGATGCAGTAAACGGTCGGCACTTAAATCCAGCAGCCATTCACTGTTTTTGTCCATGGCATGTTTGAAAGGACTTCCCGGCAGTAACCTCAGATCGGAGAGAGGAAACGGTTGGGCTTCTATGGAAACTTTGTCGGCAACCACTGTTTTCTCAGACTCTGACCGGCAGGCTGAAGAAAGAATGGTTAGTGATAAAAGAAGTAGCAGCGATATATTTTTCATTTCCGGTATAAGATTTTTCCGTTCGCAGGAACGGGTTCTATTTTTTATTGATGGTTGTACTCGTTCAAGGCTTGGTAGAAAGCATCTATATTCTCCATCGGCACTTTAGGCGGAACATCGCAACCTGATGACAATATGAAATTCTTCCATTTCCCTGTCTTTTGTAACAGTTCAAGTGTTTCTTTTTTGACTTTCTCGGGTGTTGCCATCTTGAATATGCCTACAGGATCGATGTTTCCCATCACCAGGATATTTTCGGGACATTCCTGCAATACCTGTATCATGTCTATTTTATTACCAAAGTGAAGTCCGGCTGCCTTGGTTTCAACCATGGCAGCAGTGCAATGGCCGGTATTTCCGCAATTGTGAAGCACAATCATGAAATTATCATCTTGCAATTCTTCGACAATGCGGCTGATGTAAGTCGAGGAGAATGAAGAGCAGTCTTCATTGGAGACTAATCCGGCTGCCGGTTCGGCAATGATGACTCCGTTTACTCCAGTCTCTTTCATGGCACGCAGATAATTGGTGATGAACTCTGTGCATTTTTCGAGTAGAATCCGTATGCTGTCGGGTTCCATATATAGAGCCATCATCATTTCCGACATATCGTACAATCGTCCTGCCAGGGAGAAGGGGCCGATACATCCACCGAATACAGGCTTATCAGTGATATTCTTTGCTGCCAATCTGTTGGCTTTCAGGTATTCGGGCATACGTCCGGACTGGATGGAAGGTACTGGAAGGGCGATGATGGAAGCATGATCGTGAACTAATCTGCCTACGACATTCGGCACTTCATTTTCGGCAAATACAATTTCCGAGCCGAAACATTCTGCTTCAACCGTCAGATCCATGATTACGGTGGATGCGGCAGCCGGATAGGTTTCATTTAGTTTGCAGATGGCTTTGGCATGTATCTCTCCGTTGGTGACGGCTTGTTGTACGGTTTTGCCGCATAGCTCGATGCCGGGGTGCGTCATGATGGGGATAGCTATTCTTTCGGGAGTGGCTATTACGTTGTGGCACCATTCTTTCATATTTTTCATATCTTGTTTTCCTTTCTTTTATAACATTGTTTATTGTTGCATATTTCACAACGGTAAGGCTGGGGGCGTAACTCTTTGCCTAGACCTATGAATCCGCTGATGGACTTGACCGGAGACATGAGGAATGAATCCGACAAGGTTATTCCGCAAGGTTCCGGTGGGAAGAATGTGAATAACTTTTGCTGTTCCCGAATGTTCCAACCGCAGTATCCCGGACTATAGGGAAGCGTGTGGAAGAGCTCGCTAACGGTTTCTAATTCTTTAGCGAGCGAAATTCCACAAGCTTCGGCAATGACACTTCCGATGGAATCGGCAATGTATTCTTTGATAATGTTATCTTGCGCTTTGAGAGTATGCAAGTAGGCGTCATACTCTTTCCCCGCTGTTGCAACAAACAAGCATACCTGCGTCATTCCTTGCAGATAAGAACCGATAATGCCTCCTGTGGTAAACTCGGTACCCTCAATTTCCATTTTCTGCCGGGATATTTGTCTGGCTTCCTGTATCCGGTACATATACCGGGGTAGGCATAGGGGGACTATTTCGGAGTATGTTTCAGCTATGAGCTCACACACATAACTGTCGGGCACATTCTCCTGGTATCCCATAGCCAGATATATATCCTTTTCGGAGATTTCTAAGTCTTGTATTCTTATCTGCTTCTGTTCTAGCATTTTCCCAAAATTCTTTTAGCTAAAATGACTGCGCCGTTGGCGTTGGAACTATATCCGTCTGCTCCGATCTGTATGGCAAATTCTTCACTTACAGGAGCGCCTCCTACCAGAACTTTCACTTTTTGGCGCAAACCTTCATTGGTCAGGGTATCGATCACCTTTTTCATATAGCTCATGGTAGTAGTCAGCAGAGCTGATAAGCATACGATCTGAGGATTATACTTTCGTACGGCATCAACGAATTGTGAGTCGGAGATGTCTACACCTAAGTTGATGACTTCAAAGCCACAGCCTTCAAGCATAGATGCTACCAGATTCTTTCCGATGTCGTGCAGGTCACCTTTTACAGTCCCGATGACCAATGTTCCCAATGAGGCTCCTGATCCGTCTTTTAATCTTGGTTTCAGGATTTCAAGGCAACCTTTCATGGCACGTGCTGCCAGCAGCAGGTTCGGGACAAACGCTTTTCCCTGATCAAAACGTTCGCCTATTTCTTCCATTCCTTTGATAAGGTAGTTGTTGATTATTTCTTGTTCATTCACTCCTGCCTCAAGGGCTTCGTTGACAATGGCTTTTGCTTCTTCCAGTTTTCCATTGACTATAGCCTCTTTTAAATTCATTAAATCGCTCATGGTATTATTGTTTTAATTGTTTCTGTGCAACTTCGATAAATGCTAACATGTTTTCAAATGGCGTATCTCCTTCTACCGAGTGGGAGGGAGAGAATATGTATCCGCCTTCTTTTCCCAGTTCAAGTAGTCGTTCCGATTCGGCAACTACTTCTTCACGGGTTCCGAATGGAAGTATCTTTTGCATGGATAATCCACCATGGAATGCGAGGCGTCCGCGGTAACGGGGCAGGATGTCGTATACATCCATCACTTCGGGTTGGAAAGGATTGAAAGAGTTCAGGCCGATGTCAACCAAGTCATCGAACAGTTCGTCCACGTCACCGCAGCTATGTATCATTACATATTTTCCGGCAGCGCGTACATGACCGTACATGCGTTTCAGACGGGGATATATAAATTCTTTCCAGATGTCGTATCCCATGATGAGACCTTTTTGCTGTCCCCAGTCGTCACCAAAATAAACGGCATCGATGTCATATTCAAGTGCCTTATCTACTTGTGCCAGGTTATAGTCGCAGATGGCATCTAGCAGTTGGTGAACAAACTCAGGATTGATAATGAAGTCCATCAACAGGTTTTCCATGCCGCGCATAGTCCATGCGCGTTCGTACAATGAGAAACCGATCTGGAAACAACGGAACATATCCGGTTTGGCTGCTATTTCCGATTCGATGTTTGCAAAGAAGCGGGGATCCAACGGGTCGGGGAATGTATATCCCTCCAGGGTAGGTTCCGGTAGTACGATACTTTTTACGTCACCGATGTCTTTGTCGATGCTACGATCCCATACTACTTTAAATACATCTTGATACAGCTCATTGCCCAGGTATTCGAAGAAACCGATATCGCTACCTAACTGAAGAACATGGTTACCTAATACTACGTCCAGATCTTCTACACCGTAGTACTTTTGCAGTTGTTCTTTGGGCTCCTGCGTAAATTTGAAAGACCAAGGTACATAAGGAGGTTTTTGACCATCCAGCACCATTTTTATTACTTCTCTTTTGGTTTTACAGTTTTGCATAACTACATAAATTTAGTGATTAACAAATCTAACTCTGCCGGCTGCAAACATACTGAAGATTAGCCCAAAGCCTTGGCAGTACAACACCAAAAAATGACACTTTTCACTCATTCTATATATTAATGAGAAGGGGCAGGAGGTTCTGAAAAGATACTATTTTGCCATTTTTAGCGTTTTTCGACCAGAATGGGCCTTTTGGCCTTTATTCTATGCTCTTCTTATGCCGGAATTGATTTTAATTCCTAAATTTGCATCAGTAGTTCGAGCTACATGAAAAACATATTCTTATGAGAAAGATTATACTAATATTATTCTTGGGGATATTCTGTTTGGGGAACCTTTGGGCACAACAGATTAAGCATTATAACAATAATTCCGGTTTGTCACATAATACGGTAATGTGCTTGTTTCAGGACAGTAAAGGGTTTATCTGGGTGGGAACCAAGAACGGCCTGAACAGGTTCGATGGGCATGACTTTAAAGTCTACCAACGTGGTGACTCTATTAATGAACTTCGGAACAGTATGATATACTGTATCACTGAAGATAAGGACAAAACCTTATGGATTGCCACGGATAAAGGGATTTCTCTTTATGATCCTTTTACGGAGACTTTCTCGAATTTCAATAAGCAAACAGATGAGCAGGAAAGGGTAGACGGATTTATCAATAAGATTTATATTGATAAGTCGGATAGGGTATGGATACTTTCCGGTGACGGACTATTCATTTACCAGCCATCGGAGGACAAACTTTATAATATGCATGATCGGTTTGCACCCTACACAGCTTATGCCCCTCGGGCGCTATTTTTGGATGAAGATGGAACTGCTTATCTTGCTTTTCCCGATATAGGGGTTATCAAATATGATATCGATGGAGATAAAACAACCTTTTTAGCGCGGAATGACAATACTCCTACCGCTATCTGTGCTTATGAGGAGCAGTATATACTTTTGGGTACTCTGGATAAAGGATTGTTTCTTATCAATAAAGAAACCGGAGAATCTAAAAAACTCCAAATTGATGAGTCGCGAAATTCTGATATTTATGTGCGGCATATTGAAAAGATTTCAAAAGATGAATATTGGGTAGGTGCAGAAAGTGGCATTTACGTCTTGAAAGGAGGCTCGGTTCAGCATATCACTTATGAAGCATACAATGATTTGTCTATTTCTGATAATGCCATTTATGCCCTTTTTAAAGATAGGGAAGGGGGGATTTGGGTTGGAAGTTACTTTGGCGGTGTGGACTATATTCCTAAGCAGTATTCTTATTTTGAGAACTTCTATCCCATTGCCTATAAAAACTCTATTAGCGGTTACAGAGTCAGGGAGTTTGTGAGTGACCGGAAGGGTAATTTGTGGATTGCCACGGAAGATAACGGGTTGAACTACTACGATACCCATACCGGGCTGTTTACACATATATCCGATAAGACTAAACCGATGAATATTTCTTTTACGAATATTCAATGTCTGAATCTGGTAGGTGATAAGTTATGGATCGGAACCTTTACTAAAGGAATAGATGTACTGGATTTAAAAACAAACCATTGCAGGCATTACGAGAAGGATGGACGCCCAAATTCGATCCTCAATAATGATATATTTGCCATTTATACGGATAGCCGGAATACTACCTGGGTGAGTTCGACTACGGAACTTTATACGTATGTGCCCGAAATAGATGGTTTCAAGGTATTCATGCCTATGAATGGCATGTTCATCAGTGATATCCTGGAGGATAAGAACGGAGATATCTGGTTTACTACTTACAATCTTGGGGTAGTCAGATATAATCCAGATACCAAGGAAATAAAGAGGTTCCGCCATGATGTGAAGAATCCTAACAGTCTTTGTTACGACCGGATTACCTGTGTTTTTGAAGATAGCAAAAAGCGCTTGTGGTTTGCATCCGAGGACGGTGGATTCTGCCGTTACAATGAGATGGATGATACTTTTACGCGTATCACTACGAAACAAGGACTTCCCAGCAATGTGGTGTACAAGATTCTGGAAGATGATCATCAGCATTTCTGGTTGAGTACCAGTAACGGGTTAGTGAACTTCAATCCTGAAACGATGAGTGTTGAGGCGCTGTATAATCTTCCTAATGGATTGCGGAGTAAGCAGTTCAATTACAATTCCGGTATCAAGACTGAAGATGGAACACTATATTTTGGCAGTATAGACGGTTTTGTAGCTTTCAATCCCAAGAACTTCCATCCGAATGAAAACAAGTATTCCGTCGTCCTGACAGGATTCTATATATTTAATCAGGAGGTTCAGGTAGGAACTTCCGATCATGTATTGGATAAGGCCATACCGTATGCAAATACAATTAACCTGAATTATGACCAGGCTACTTTCAGCTTCAGCTTCTCTGCATTGAATTATTCAACCGAAGGAAACGGGAAGTATGCTTATATGCTGGAGGGGATTGATAAGAAATGGAATTACGTGGACAATGTCTTTAGAATAGCGTATAACAGTATTCCTCCCGGTGATTATATACTTCATATCAAATACTCGAGGGATGGCCATGATTGGAGTGATACGAATACTGTAGTGAATATCAATATTATTCCTCCGCTGTGGCGGACCTCTTGGGCTTACGCACTATATACCTTGCTGATTCTGGGTATGTCTTTCGGTGTCATCCGATTTTATGTACGGAAGAAGAAGAGGCAGGTAGATGAGAAAATGGCTCATCAGGAACAGCAGAAGAAAGAGGAAATATATAAGGCTAAAATAGACTTCTTTACGAATGTTGCGCATGAGATACGAACTCCGATTACATTGATCAAGGCGCCTCTCGATTATATTCTGACCTCCCATCCGGATGAGCATGAAACGAAAGAGAACCTGATAACAATGGAACGGAACACAGATCGGTTGCTGGTGTTGGTGAATCAGTTGCTGGATTTCCGTAAGATAGAGTCTAAAGCGTTTACGTTGTCTCTGAAGGTACGGAATATCAATGTATTGGTGGCTAATACATTCAATCGTTTCGTCCCGACAGGTAAGCGGAAGAAGCTGGAGATGATACTGGAATGTCCCGATCATGCAGTGATGGCACTGGTGGACGAAGAAGCGGTAACGAAGGTGTGCAGTAATCTGTTTAATAATGCTATTAAATATTCATCTACATACATTAAAGCCATACTGTCGGTGAGTGAGGATGACCGCATTTTCCGGATTACTGTGAAGAATGACGGTACGCCCATTCCACCGGATATGCGGGAACGTATTTTCGAAGCTTTCTTCCAGATAAAAGGGGCTCATCCTACGCAACCGGGTTCGGGTATCGGACTTACGTTGGCATCTTCGTTGGTGCAGCTGCATAACGGACAGTTGTATCTGGATGAAGAGGCGGAAGATACTTCCTTTGTAGTGGAAATACCTACCAATGCATCGGCTGATGCTCAACAGACCGAGGAAGATGTTTTGATTGAAGATGCAATAACTGACGGAGAGAATATTTCGACTGTGGTACTTGAAGATTCTTTCTCTGCTAAGGAAACCATACTGGTGGTTGAGGATAATGAAGAGCTCCAATCTTTCCTGTCTGTCCAGTTGAGCAGATATTACAAGGTGCTCACTGCCAATAATGGAGAGGAGGCGATGGAGGTACTCAAGGGAGATATTGTAAATCTCATTGTTTCGGATATCATGATGCCGTTGAAAGATGGACTGGAACTGTGTAATGAGATTAAATCAAACCTTGAAACCTGCCATATTCCTATTATTCTGCTGACGGCTAAGACTACACTGAACAATAAGATTGAAGGGTTGAATAGTGGGGCGGATGCGTATATGGAGAAGCCTTTTGCGATGCCTCATCTATTGGTTCAGATTAAGAATTTGCTGGAAAACAGAAGTAAACTCCGGCAGAACTTTGTTAATAGTCCGTATATTGCTACCAATAGTATGGCACAGAATAAAGCGGATGAGGACTTCCTGAATAAACTGACGGAAATTATCAGGCAGAATCTGGATGATGATACGTTTAATATTGATGATTTGGCACGGGAAGTGAATATGAGTCGTACCAGTCTGCACCGGAAACTAAAGGGGATTACGGAATTGACTCCCGGTGACTTTATTCGTATCATCCGCTTGAAAAAAGCTGCTGAGTTGTTGCTGGAAGGGGAGTACAGGATTAATGAAATCTGTATGATTGTGGGAATACGCTCGTTGTCGTACTTCTCAAAGAGCTTCCAAAAGCAGTTTGGGGTGCTGCCGAAAGACTTTGCTAAGAGTCATGTGAAGCAGTGATAAAAGAAACTCAGGTCATTGAAAAATTCTATTTCTCAATGACCTGAGTAGTTTAAAAACAATCTTTCTATTCTTATTTTATTTGAAAACTTATTGTATTTCTAATGTTACAATGCTTAATGGAGGCAGTTTCATACTGATATTGCCGTTACTTTCCTTTTTGAAGTCTTTATATTCTTTCATTGCAATCTTGTCGGGCTTATCGAAAGAATTATAATCTGTGTATGAAGCGGAAGTCAAAACCTCTCCTTTTATTTGTTTAGCATTGTAGCCGTTCAGAATGACATTGGCGGGTACTGCTTTCTTAGGGTTCAGGTTTACTACAGAAACGTGTATCTTTCCGTTTTTATCCTTAGATGCCGAGACATTGACCCCAGGAATACTTTCATTACCATATTGATAGTCGTTGACGCTGACACTGGATTCCAACAGGTTGGCTTCCTGATGTACTTTATACATCTTGAATATATGATAGGTGGGGGTCAGCAACATCTTTTCCTTATCTGTCAAGATCAAGGCTTGCAGCACATTGATAGCTTGTGCCAGATTGGCCATGCGTATCCGGTTGGAATGATTGTTGAAAATATTCAGGGTAGAGGCGGCAATAAGGGCATCGCGCATGGTGTTCTGCTGATACAGGAAGCCCGGATTGGTGCCTGGCTCTACATCTGTCCAGATACCCCATTCGTCTACGACTAATGCTATTTTTTCTTCCGGATCATATTTATTCATCATGGCAGAGTAGTTCTTCACTAAGGTTTCCATGTATAATGCATTTTTTACTCCGCCAAAGTATTCTTTCTCGTCAAACTGGGTAGAAGAGCCTTTCTGTCCCCAATTTCCCGTAGCGATGGTGTAGTAATGCAATGAAATGCCCCATAATGCATATGACGGTATTTTCTTCAGACATATTTCCATCCAGTTGTAATCGGCACTGTTGGGACCGGAGGCTATTTTCTTAATGGGGTGGTTAGAGTAATTACGTGCATATTCCTGGAAGACACGATATTGCTCAGCGTAATATTCAGGAGTCATATTACCACCACATCCCCAACTTTCATTTCCAATGCCGAAGAAACTTACTCCATAGGGCTCTTTATGACCATTTTGTTCACGGAGTTGTGTCAGGTGGGTTTTTCCACTGAAGTTGAGGTATTCAATCCAGTCGCGCAGGTCTTTAGGAGTTGAAGTACCCATATTGGCTGAAATATAAGGTTCGCAGCCAAGTAGCTTACAGAGTTTCATGAATTCATCTGTACCGAAACTGTTATCCTCGGTTACACCTCCCCAGTGACTGTTGAGCGTTACGGGACGTTTGGCTGGGTCTCCAATGCCGTCACGCCATTGATATTCATCAGCGTAACAGCCACCGGGCCACCGGAGATTAGGTACACTGATGTCGCGCAAAGCGTTGACAATATCCATGCGGATACGTCCGTCTTTAGGTACATTCATGTTGGGGTCTACCCAGAAACCATCATAGATACAACGTCCCAGATGTTCGGCAAAATGTCCGTAAATGTGTTTACTGATGGTCTGTCGGGGCTGGTTTGCCTGAATGGTTATGACAGCCTGTCCACTTTGCGCCCACAAAGAGGTGGAGGCTGTTAACGCAAGGGTTAATAGAAATGTTTTCATGTGATTACTTGGTTGTTTTCTTGATTATTTCAATTTCTTTAGCTGAATACGGAGTATAATCTCCCTTGTAAATGTCATGTTGCCATACTCCGGTGTAAGGCAATTGTTCAGGACGGTGTCCCCAGCATAGATGGGTCTGCGTCTTTCCATTTACCAGTCCCCACATCATACTGCCTACATGTGCTTCTTTCAACATTGGAAGAATCTCCGGAATGGTGGAGTGGGCTACACGGTTCATCCACTCGGTACAGATGGTAGGACGACCTAATTTAAGATGCTCTTTCATTACTTTTTCAGTTTCTTCTTTCGAAGCATAGCAGTGGAAAGTGATGATGTCTGAGTTTGATGCAAGGAAGTCATTTAGCTCTTTGTTTCCGTTCCAGAGTCCTGATGTGATGGGTTGCTTCGGATTCACTTCACGCGCCCATGTGAAGATTTTACGGAGGAGTGGCCAGCTTCTTTCTGGCATGGTGGTGTTGGTAGGTTCGTTGTATAAGTCCCATACAAAGATACGCGGGGCATTTTTGAAGTGGTTCATTACTTCTTTTACATACTTTTCCAGTTTACCGTGAGTCCGTTCATCTACTACCATTGAGTAGCCGGGAGATGGAGACCAGGCCCAGGCGTACCAGCCTTCCAGCGGTTCGGGTTGTTTTCCTACTGTCGGGTCTGTATTGACACCGAAGGCGCAATCATCAAAGAAAATAGGCATTACTTTTACACCGTACTTATCACAGATACTTAGAAAGCGGTCGAGTGTACGTATGAAGTATGCGGGATCTTCTTCATATACCGCATATTGCATCACTACGCGCGCGCAGTTCATACCTAAACTCTTCATTAACTTCATTTCTTTTTCTATCACTTCGGGTGAGAAGGACGTTTTATCCCACATGGCAGTGTAGTTGATGGCATTGGCAGGAATATAATTAACTCCACAATACCAAGGATTCTCTTTACCCCATTTCTGAGCTTGTTCTGTACTCCATACTTTGCTTTGAGCAGTAGCGGAGATAGCGGCAGTTAGTACCACACAGATGCAGATTAATAATCGTTGTATATTCATGATATTATATATTTAAGTTCGATGCAAATGTAGGCGAAACTTTCCTTTTGGAATGATGCTAATTTTTCAGAAAACAACAGCATTTGACCAATCTGTAAGAGCAAGCCGATTTTTACTTATGTGAGGTGAACGATAAGTATATCGTTGTTTCATTTCATGGAGATTCTATTTATCCCAAATGATAACTTTGTTAACCCCACACGGTAACTCCATTTACACACCGAGGTAAAGCTCGTTACATGCCGAGGTAAATGGTGTTACAATAAGGAGTAAAGGCCGTTACATACGGCAGTAAATGCGTTTACATTTTGCAGTAAGCCATTGGTAAATACTATTAGCTGATTATCAGAAAACTAACAAATGTCCATCAGCAATCTTTGATTTATTTCTATACGTACAATACGTGGATATGAACTCTAATTTTTCCTCTTTGAACAGAAATAGCATTTTTTTGGAAGAATAGAGCATTTTTGCTCTTTTTCCCTTTCTGGAGGCCGTTTGAGGCAATTTTGTAAATAGACAAATTAGAGCAATTTTTTGGTACGCAAGGGATATCCTCTTATATTATTTCACGTTAGATTTGCACCATCAAAACGAATGTTACATTGTAATCGAAGTACTATTATGAAAACGCTAAAACTTCTTTTCCTGTTAAGTTGCTTACTTTATACCTCTTTTGCTTTTTCACAAGAAGCAACTTTGTCATCCGGTGAAGTAACACTGAATATTACCCGTCAGAAAGATAACACGTATGGTGTTACATTCTCTGCTTATGGCAAAGAATTTAATGCGGGTACAGAGCAGAATCCTGCTTTACTGATTGACGTCAAGATGAATACTTTCTATCCGACTTATACATCTTATACAAAGGATGGTGATAAAGTAGAGTTGATGGCACGCCTGACTACCACTCCTCGCACCACCGTCTTTGAAATAAATGACGTATATACAGCGAAGGGAAACGGTGAGTTTGAACTGAAACGCAACGTGAAAGTTGTTGAGTTGGGAGATAATCCTTATGATGAAGGCTTCTCTTCTTCTTTCGGCTTACAGTTTGCACCGGAAGATGTATTGGCAAATAGCGAATACTTTATTCCTGCTGTTTGGTATAAAGGTAACTTTGAGAAAGATGGAAATATTCCTGCAGGCATTCCGGTCGCTACTGATTTGAGTTTTCTTTATAGAGAAGACCGCATTCCCCTTCCGGTGGTGATGATGCGTCAAAAAGAAAGTGGATTGACTTTCACTTTAGTACATAAAGATTCAAAATGTGAAACTGTACTGAATGATTCACGTGGTGTAGTAGTCGACGAAAATTATCAGTTTGGTGGCGTGGGTGTTGTCAACTGGAAGAAGTCTGACTCTTTTGCTGCTGTAGTTACTTATCCAGGTTCTGACTTGCGTACCGGAGGAATGGGCAGACGTATGCATCCCATAACAAAAGGATTTGATAAACATACTTATAATGTCTATTTCAAAATAGATAAAACTTCCGACTATGCTAATGCTGTAAATGAAGCTTGGGAACTGGCTTTCAATCTGTATAATCCAAAGATTTATGATGTTAATTTGAATTCTGCTTATCGGGGATTGATTGAAACTGTTAATCATTATTATCTGGACAGTTCGGTTGATAAGGATATAAAAGGTCCCGGATTCCCATGGAGTGTGAAACTGACAGATTTCTCCTTAAATAAGAATACTTATGAGATCGGTTTTGTTGGCTCACAACCTACAGCTGGCTATGCATTGTTTCGTGCAGGTGTGGAGACTGGTAATGAGGAATATAAGGTAAGAGGAAGCAATGTACTGAATTTATGGGCTTCTCAAGGATTGACAGATTTAGGACTTCCCAAGACACGTTATGCTGCACTATGGGGTACATGGGACAACTGGGCAAAGACTTCTATGCGCCAAGCTTGTAACGGAATGGCCGGATTGCTGAATGCATGGTGTTATGCCAAACGTAATGGAATAGATATCCCTTCATGGCTGAATGCCTGTAAGAAGTTTGGTGAATTCCTGGTGACTAATCAGAATGCGGATGGTAGTTACTATCTGGAATATGACCCTTTCAGTGTTGTAGGTGGTAAACATCCGGCAGGTAATCAGAATAAGTTTCTGACTATTTGCGCTGTTCGTTATCTGGTAGAGCTTTATATCGCCACCAATGATGAACGTTATAAGACAGCTGCTTTGAAAGCTGCAGAGTTTTCTTATGCTAATATTCATGAAAGATATCTCTATGTGGCTTGTGTGGTAGACAATCCGCAGACTATCGACAGTGAATCCGGTCAGCAAGCTATCAATGGTTTTCTTGCTATCTATGACCTTACAAAAGATCCGAAATGGTTGGCTGCTGCAGAACAAGCTGCTACATACACCGAAAGTTGGAGCTATATGTTTGAAGTACCGGTAGAAAAGGATCAGACAGCTAGAACAGATTGGCCTAAAGACAGAAGTATTGTCGGACAGCATATTATAGCTATTGGCCATTCTGCTACGGATTTAGGTTTTGCATGGTCCTCATTTGTGTACTATCGCCTGTATCTGTTGACGGGTAAAGAACACTATCTCCACGTTGCACGTATCAGTGCTCACAATACGAAACAGTCTATGAATCTGGGACAGGAACTTTATCCCGGACAACCTGAAGGCTTGCAGCAAGAAGCTTTCCAAGTAAGGGTAAGCAATGGTGCGGGTCGAAGAATGAATTCTATTATGGAAGCATTGACGTGGAACTTTGCTGCTCACTTGGATCCGATGATTCGTTTTAAGGATGCTTTTGGTACTTATGATCTGGAAGAAGTAGAAGCTATGCCGAAATCCAAGGTAGAGGAATTGAATAATAGATATTCGAAATATCAGTCTTCCGATTATGGGCAGGACCCGGAGACCGGAATCGAAACGATTGATGGAAATTCACTTTCGGCATATATTTCAGGGGATCAGCTTTTTCTGGTAAATAAAGGTAAAGAAGATATTTCAAAGGTAGAGCTTACAGATTTGGCAGGAAGACGGTTATGGACCGAAGATATGAAGGTAACAGATGAGGAATACACATTCCCGATGCATGGAACGTTTTCAGGGTTTTATATTTTGAATGTGTGTTTAGTTTCAGGAGAACAAAAAGCATTTAAAGTTTATAAAAATAAATGAGTATTCACTTTTAAGGATCAAGAAAGGAGGGCGTTAAAAAAAACATTGAAACAAGCATGATATAAGATATTCATAGTTAAGGTAAAATAATAAGTTTTCAGATAAGTTCTCATTTTCCAGTTTTCAATAATATACAGATAAACTAATTTATGTTTAATTTTAAATAATAACTTATGAAGCACTTTTTAAATGAGTTAATCTCGGCTGGTAATAGAAGGAAGAATTTCTTCTTATTATTAGTTGTTTTAGTGTCTTCCGCAATGCTTCAGGCACAAAATATAGCTGTGTCAGGTATAGTGAAAGATGTTACAGGTGAACCTTTGCCTGGAGTAAACATTATGGAGAAAGGAACTACCAACGGAACGATTACTGATGTCGATGGTAAGTTTACACTTTCTGTTAAGGGAACTAATGCAGTTCTGACAGTTTCTTTTGTGGGCTATGCACCGCAGGAGATCAGCGTAAAGGGAAAACGAAACCTGGATGTTACACTGAAGGAAGATACAGAGTTGCTTGACGAAGTTGTGGTAGTGGGATATGCCACTCAGAAGAAAGCTACAGTGGCTGCAGCGGTAAGTTCGGTGAACAATAAAGATTTGACCCGTTCTACATCAACATCGGCTGCCAATGCTTTGGTAGGTAAAGTATCAGGTATTACGGCACGTCAGAAGTCTGGTCAACCGGGAACTTCGACTAACCTTGAGATTCGTAACATGGGTACTCCTCTCTATGTTATCGACGGTATCATGAAAGATGAGACAGCATTCAATGCCTTGGATATTCACGATATTGAGAATGTATCTATTCTGAAGGATGGTGCTGCTGCTATTTATGGTGTGAAGGCTGCCAACGGTGTGGTTTTGATTACTACAAAAACCGGTAAAAAAGGACAGAAGCCTCAGATAAATCTGAATGCTCACATGGGATGGCAAGGATGGACAAAGTATCCTGAACTGCTGAATGCTTACCAATGGAAATGGGGTAACTACATGAAGCAAGCCAATGATGGAAACCTGACTGGAGCTGATAATATTGCTAATGCTAAGGCTGATTTGGAGAAATGGCGGACAGGATATTATAATCCGGCTACAGGTGAAGATTATCGTGGATATGATTGGAAGGATAATTTTGTAAGCAATGCTGCTCCTCAGTATTATGTAAATGCTAATATCAGCGGTGGCACAGAGAAGACAGATTATTACATTTCGGTAGGACATATTGATCAGGATGCCGTGTTCAAAGAATACAACTATAACCGTACGAACTTACAGGCTAACTTTAATATGCAGTTGACCGATAAATTCAAGGTAGGTTTTCAGACATTGGGTAAAATAGAGCAAAATGTCAATCCAGCACTTCCTGGTGGAGACGATTACTTCCAGATGCGTAATTCTATCTTTAATTTGATTCCGACTATGCGCCCGTATGCTAACGATAATCCGGATTATCTGAATTATATTACCCCGACTCATGACGGTGCTCGTAATATGGCTGCTTATACTATTGACAATGCTGGTAAGCACCAGAAAGACTTCCGTACTATTCAGCTTAGTGCAAATTTGGAATATAAGACACCGCTTCCAGGATTAACAGCTAAAGGTTTGCTGTCTTATTATTACGAAACTCTTCATCAGACAGATAATGAGAAGAGTTGGAATGAATATAGGTATGACCCTGCCACACAGGAGTACAAAGTAGCATCTACAAAAACTGATACTTATCGTGGAGATGTAAGAAATCATAAAGTTGAAATGATGGGGCAGTTTACCTTGAATTACGATCATATTTTTGCCAAGGATCATCATGTGACAGCCGTCGCAGGTTTTGAATTCTTTAAAGAAGATCGGAAATATTTGACTGTGGCTCAGAGTCCAGTAGAAAATCCGTTTGTAGAAAATATTACAACGAATGCTAATAATACTGTAAGTAATTCAGTACGTACCATTACTACAGCCAGTTTCATTTTCCGTGCAGGCTATTCTTATAAAGAAAAGTATATCATTGATTTTGCCGGTCGTTATGATGCTTCCTGGCGTTTCTTACCGGGTAATCAATGGGGCTTCTTCCCGTCAGTTTCCGGTGCATGGCGTCTGTCTGAAGAAGAATTTTACAAAGACTCTAAGGTGGCTGATTGGATTTCCAGCATTAAGTTGAGAGCTTCTTATGGTGAAATGGGCGATGACATGGCTAGAAACTTTAATAGCAGTTATCCGGACTTTGCTTACTTGCCTGGTTATGCATTTAACAATGGAGGAGCTATCATAAGCAATAATCCTTTGGGGAATGCTCCAGATGCTTATACTACAGGCACTGCTTACAAAGGAATTCCTCAAACTGGACTTTCTTGGATGAAGATTTCTATGATGAATGTCGGTTTCGATATGGGTTTCCTGAACGATCGCTTGAAACTGGAAGTGGACTTTTTTAAGAGAAAAAGAAGTGGTATCCCTGCTACCCCAACTGACATTATCTACCCTTATGAGGCAGGTTATAGTGTACAAAAACAGAATTTGAACTCCGATCAGGTTAGTGGTATTGATGGTATGGTGAGATGGAATGATCGCGTTAATGACTTCAATTATTTTGTAGGTGTTAACCTGACTTTAGCTCGTCAGAAGACAATAAATAACTATGGTGAAGTTTTCTTGAACGGATGGGATCAATATCGTTGGGCACAGACTAACCGTTGGTCTAATGTGAAAAATGGTGCCGTATGGATGTGGGAAACTATCGGTGTGTTCCAGACTCAGGAAGAAATTGATAACTATCCGGTGAACATTGATGGTGCTAACAACGTGAACTTACGTCCGGGTGACTTGATTTTCAAGGATGTTAATGGTGATGGCTTGATTGATGACTATGATAAGCGTCCTTTGGGTTATGCAGCTACTGATTATGATTGGGATAGCGGTAATGCTAACAAGAACCCCTTACTTTCAATGGGTATTAACTTGGGCTTCGAATATAAGGGCATTGACTTTGCAGCCGATTTTGCCGGTGGTTTCATGAACACATTTATTGGCGACTGGCATGTGAAGTATGGTATTGGCACTGACCAGATGGGATATGTATACAATGTGATAGATTCTTGGCAACACGAAGATATCTTCGATACAAAATCTCCTTGGAAACGTGGTAAGTTCCCTGCTGTTCGCAGTAACAATCCTTCTATCAGAGACTGGAATGATTTTTATGCAAAGGAAATCAACTATTTACGTCTGCGTAACTTAGTGGCAGGTTATACATTGCCGATTAAGTGGACAAAGAAGGCTTTGATACAAAAGCTTAGAGTTTACTTTGAAGGTTCTAACCTGCTTTGCTGGGATAGCTTGAATGACTTTGGTTTCGACCCTGAAATCTCTTCTGTTACCGGATTCGACTATCCGCAACACAAAGTGTACACAGTTGGAGTAAACGTAACCTTTTAATTGAATGTAACATGAAAAAAAATAGATTATCAATAGCGTTATTATTAGGCTTATTGCTTTTCTCTTCTTGTGATAGTTGGTTGGAACAAGAGGACAAGATGGCTTTTACGGAAAATCAGGCCTATACATCAGAAACTGGCCTTAACAGTATTGCGGCCAATTTTTATGGTCGTATGAAGTACTGGCAAGATTTTGGTACCGATGGAGATTCTTATGATCTTACTCGTTGGGATGAAGCGTCCAATAATAGTCAGTACTGGAACTTTGCAGGAAATGTAGGAACTGATTACAGAAACTTTTATGATTATGCCTTTATCCGTGAATTAAATCTTCATATCCGTAATTTGAATACGGTATCTGCCGGTTCAATTGCCGTTGATAAGTTGAAGTATTTTCAAGCAGAAGCGCGTTATTTTAGAGCCTATACTTATTTTAAGATGGTTGTTCAATACGGTGGCGTGCCTTTGGTTACTGAAGTAACAGAATATATGGAGGATCCGACGCCATTGGCTGTGCCCAGAAATAAGGAATCTGAAATTTATGACTTTATTATCAGTGAAATGGATGCCATAAAAGAAGATTTTGGAACTGCCCGTGTTAAGACTCGTGCTACCAAAGGTGCAGCTATGGCCCTGAAGTGCCGTGCAGCTCTGTATGCCGGAACTTTAGCATACAACTATGATAAAAGTGCTACCAAAACTTTGAATTTGTCAAGTGGTGCTACGGGTATTGAAAGAAGTAAGGCAGAAGGTTATTTGAAAGCTTGCCTGGATGCTTGTGCCGAACTGGAAGCTATGGGTTATCAACTTTATCAAAAACAAGCTGATTTAGCAACTAACTATGCAGAAGCATTTATTGCTAAACCGGAAGATAATCCAGAATTGATTTTCTGTAAGGCTTATGATGGAGTGAATGTGAAGAATAACTTTACTACCCGTGCCCTTACGCGCAAATTGGTACGTGCTTCGAATAATAAAGCAGGTTGTCAGGTTAATCCTGTCTTGAATCTTGTGAATGATTATGAAATGCTAAACACACATGAAGTGAAAGAGATGGACGCTTATGTAGGTGATGAAGTGATCGAAGATATGAATGTGTATACATCTACTTGCAAATATAATCTGTACGATAAACCGGAAGATATTTTTGCAGGACGTGATCCTCGTTTGGCTGGTACGGTACTGTATCCGGGAAGTTCATTCAGAGGTACTTCTGTTGATCTTCAGGCAGGTCTGGCTCTTCCTACTGCTGATGGCTATGAATTTAAAGCAGCACAGACCATTGGACAAGTTGATGATTTTACATATGAAGGTCAGAAAGTGACTGGAGAAGATGGACCTCTTCGTGGCGATGATGGTAGTAGTAACTGGTATATTTCTCATTCCGGTTTCTTATTGAGGAAGTTTGTTGATACTGCCGCTGGAAGTGAGATAAATGGTGCAAGTTCTGTTCCTTATGTAGTATTCCGTTTTGGTGAGGCTTTGTTGAATGCTGCTGAAGCTGCTTTCTATTTGAATGAACTAGGAGTAGCCAGCTACAATGGCCGTCCTACTAAGACTGTAGCATTAGACTATATCAACCGCGTACGTCAGCGTGCAGGTGGTGAGGTGTTCAAGTTGACTGAGAATGAACTGACATTTAATCGCATTGTAAACGAAAGACGTGTAGAGTTGGCATTCGAAGATCATCGTTATGAAGACTTGAAGCGTTGGAGAGTTGCTGATGAGTGGTGGTTCAATGACCAAGCTAATCAGACTGCTACTATCTATGTATTGTGGCCGTATAAGATTTATGCTCCGGGTACACCCGAAAATGGTAAGTGGATTTATCGGAAGATGAAAGCTCAGAATAGAGCCAGTAATGCTATTTTGAGTTTCAATAACACAATGTACTACAATGCATATCCGATGAATGAAGGTAACCCGAACATTGAAAAGAATCCTAATCATTAATTTATCAACTAAAGCTTAAAAACAATGAAAATAAAATCTATAATTGCAGCAACATTTGTCATATTGGGATTTACTATGACATCCTGCGAATATGATAATTACGATGCCCCGTCTTATGTTTTCAGCGGTCAGTTGAAATGTGACGGAGAAAATTTTCCTTTTGACTCAAATAGAGGACTGTTAAGAGTTTTTCAAAAAGGCTATGGTAAAGTCGACGGTGGTGGTACGGGTATACGTACCAACGATGAAGGACATTACCAACAACTCTTCTTTGATGCAGAGTATAAAATGACATTAGTAAACAAGGCTCTACCTTTTGAACTCCCTGATTTTGAATCATTAGGTGCAGGTAAGGGCTATGACTCTATTACCTATCATTTTAACTCGAACGTTACACAAGACTTTGAAGTGCGTCCGTACTACAAGTTGAAGAACTTGAATGCTGAACTGAAAAACGGTAATATCGTTGCTACTTTCAATATTGAAAAGATGACCAACACGGTGAAAGCTGCTCCGAAGATTGTAAAAACTCGTATCTGGTTAAGCACAAGTTCTTTGGTTAACAGTGGTATTAAGTGTACACGTAGCAGTGATGTAGAATACATCGATGATACGACATTGCAGGTGTATATCCCGTTGTCTGAGTATCGTAAGAAGGAAAATTTCATCGACAACTATCGTACTTATGCTTTCTATCGTGTAGCTATTGAGTTAGAGGGAATGAACGAATATTTCCTCTTCTCAACAATTAAGAAGATCGAAAACCTGCCGGTAGAGTAAACACTATGTTTTGATATAAAGGCTCTGCCGGCATAAACCGGCAGAGTCTTTTCAAATTAAATTTATTGTATTCCTGATAATATCTGAAACATGAAATATCTATTTATACTCATCAGTTTCCTCTCGTTCATCCAGTTTTCCCTGGCAGCAGAAAAAACATATACATTGCAAAGTGGTGATGCCAGCCTGTCTGTAGTCAAAGATGGAAAACGCCTGATCCTGCAAACTGGTAACGCCCATTATTTGAGTTTAAATGCTCCTTATGTAGTTACATTGGAAGTGAATGCAGAAACGCTGAACGGTTACTATTCTTCTGTAAAGGAAGAAAAAGGGTCGTTGGTTTGCATCGCAAAGTTAAAGTCATCTCATGGAACCGTATTTCATGTAAAAGATGTGTTTGCCCCCGATACAGAGAATCATTTCCGTATGGATAGGGAGGTAACGATTGAAAAGATTGGAAAAGGAGATGACTACTTCAACTCTTATTTCGGATTGACTCTGCAACGTAAAACACAGATTGAAGATTTTGAATTCTTTGTTCCGGGTATCTGGTACAGGAACAACCTGAGCCTTAGACGTGGTTCTCTAGCCAGTGACTACACCGATAATTACTTTTATTTCCGCGAAGACCGTTTACCCTTGCCATTGGTATCTGCCCGTGAGAAGGCTTCCGGATTAGCTATTGACATGGTGCACTTGAATGCTGATCCTGAAACTTTCTATGGTGAAAATGGAGTAAACCGTATAGTGGATGAACGTATGCAATTCGGTAGCTTGGGTTTCACAGAAACCGATTCACACTCTATTCTTTTTGTCTTCCCGGGAATTGAGGGCGAAACCACCTATGTAGGTCACCTCCCCGAACAGAAAAGAAAAGGCTTTGCCTATCGCAGTCATCCTGTGAAAGCCGGAGTGAAACATACATATAGCCTGACTTTCGGTTTCAACCAGACAAAAGATTTCCCCGAACTGGTGGAAACAGTATGGAAACAGGCGTGGAATAAATATACCCCTGTCGTACATAAAATAGATGTGAAAGATGCTTATGAAGCTAGTATTGAGGTGCTAGATGCTTACCTGTTGAATCTGAATGGTGCACCGGGCTGGCCTTTCTCGATCTATCTGCCTAATGGAATAGCCCGTGCTTATAACTATCAGATGGGCTTTATCGGTTTCCAGATTTCAAATGCCTATTTCCTTTTGCGGAAAGGATTGGAAATTGACAATCAGGAATATGTACGCAAAGCATCGGAAGTTGTTGACTTCTGGGTGAATAACTCACAACAGGAAAGTGGCCTTGTAAGTCCTTGGGCAGATGCCTATGTAGATCGGAAAGCAACCTGGCGTGATTATGAAGCTTATATGCGTGTTGCTGCCGGTGGTATGGAAGGCATGATGGGTGCATGGAATATCATGAAAAAGCATGGAATTAATAAACCCGAATGGCTCTCCTATTGCAAAAAGTACGCTGATTGGCTGGTACGGAATCAGGAAAAGGACGGTAGCTTTTATCTCCGTTATGACTGGAGAACCGGAAAGCCGACTCATGACAGTAAATATACAACTACTAATATCATCCGCTTCCTGATTGAACTCTACTCGGTTACCCAGGACAAACGCTATTTGGATACAGCCTTGAAAGCAGGTGAATTTAGTTATGACTTTATCCACCATGATTACCTTTATGTAGGTGGAGTTATTGACAATCCCAATGTAAAAGACCGTGAGTCCGGACAAATGGCTATTTATGCTTTCCTGGCACTTTATGACGTTACAAGTGATGCCAAGTGGAAGGAAGCCGCCATACAGGCTGCCCGCTATACGGAAACCTTTATGTTTGCTTATCACGTACCGATGGCCATTAACGATACATTGACTGATTTCCCAAAGGATGTAAGTATTGTAGGGCAAACCCTGATTGCTACCGGACACTCTGCAATAGACAACGGACTGGCTTTCTCTTCCTTTCAGTACTATCGCTTATACCTCATGACGAGAGATACGCATTTCCTGGAAATGGCAAAGCTGATTCAAAACAATACTCTTTCCATTATGGATCTGAATGGAGACATGAGATACCGTTACAGAGGTTTGCTTACGGAATGCTTCAACCCGCAATCCAATCGTGGACATAGTGTACGCCAGCAGCTTCCGTGGAATCAGGCTTCCATACTCGAACCTATGCACCGCTTTATGGATGCTTTCGGCGAGTGGGATATTGATGTCATAGAACAGTGGCCGATGGAAAAACGGCAAGAGATGATAGAGCGTTATGCGCGTACACAAGGTTTGGAAAAAGAATAAAAAAGGAACAAGCTATGAAATATTATATCGTAACAATGCTATTGTGGGTTGGTGCCATTCAGGCTTTTTCACAACAACCCCGTCTGAAACAAGTAGATGAATATTTGGCTGCTACCGGGCAAACCGTTGAACTGAAAGGTGCTCCCGAGAGGCGGTACGGGTTATTGAGTACCCTCTACAATAACCAGAAGAATTTGATGCTAAACTTGCCCGATCTGGAAGATTACGGTGCACGTGAGGTCATCCCTTTCGGCTTTCGACTAAGTACTGCTTCGGAGATAGAATTGGCAGGTCAAAATGAGAATATGGCAGAAAGTACTGTACGACCTTTTTATAGTAAAAGCATCTTTTCAGGAGTTTCCTATCAATTCTGCGACAGCGTGATTTATGGCATTACCCTGTTTTACGATACCCAGGATAATGCTAAGCGTGCAGCAATAGAAAAGAACCTGGACAGACATTTTAAGAAAGCAGATTATAAACAGGGAGGTGCTGTGGTTTATTCCGATCCGGATTATGCTGTAAGACTACTACCCGGCAAAGTGGAGTTCTATTCTTTATTCCATTTTCCGGTAGTTGAAACTTTCTATCCGGGAGTATCACACAAAGTGTGGTATGGACCTTATAACTATGAGGCGAATGGTGCATCGGTGATGCTCGCCTTCTATAATCAGGAAAGTAAAGAGAATAATATCCAGTCGGCCTTTAAAGTCAGCTATAAATATCCTGCTGGAAAGCCTTTCAAGATGAATCTTATCCGGTTTATTCTGGACGACATTACGTATGAACTTCCTTTGGAGATAGAATATTCCGACGTAGCAGATGGTGGTAAAGCAGTGGAAGAGCGTGATACGCGCACTTTCGTGTTTCCTGAAGTACTGAAAGCGATAGACCGTTCGAAGACGGTTAAAGTGGAATTGGTAGGTGAAGGTGGACGGTTGCTTTATGAGATGCCTGCTTTTCAGCGTGCATCCGTTCATACTGCATACGAATATTTCCGTTGGAATGTGACCAATCCGATGGCTAAATACAGAGCCTGGTAAAACTAATAGTCAACAACTCTAATATGATAAAATATGAAATTTAAGAATTGCTTTGTTGTGATGCTGGGAGTCGCAGCATTACTTTCTGTAACCTCATGTGGAAATACTAAAGTGAAGAAAGACGGATTGGCAGAGGTTGATTCTCTGGCAACTACGTATGTGAACCCTTTGTTCCAGAAAGGTCCTGATCCTTGGGCTCTGTTCCATGAAGGTATTTACTACTATATGCATACCGTGCAAGATAGTCTGGTACTCTGGAAGACTACAGACGTTACCGATGTAAAGAATGCTCCCCGGAAGACTGTCTGGATTCCTACCGAATCTTCTAATAAATGCCATCTTTGGGCACCTGAAATCCATAATATCGATGGCAAATGGTATATCTATTATGCCGCCGATGATGGCAATACGGACAATCACCAGATGTATGTATTGGAGAATGTAAACAAAGATCCTTTTGATGGAGAGTTTGTAATGAAAGGCCGTATCAGTACGGACAAGGATAACAACTGGGCTATCGACGGTTCTGTATTCCAGAATAAAGGTGAATTGTATATGGTATGGTCTGGTTGGCAAACCCGCCGTGTGGATACTGAAACTCAGTGTATCTACATTGCCCGTATGGAGAACCCCTGGACACTGGGTTCCGAGAGAGTTCTGATTTCCAAACCGGAATTGGAGTGGGAAAGACATCATAAGAACGAGAACGGCTGGAATCCTTCTTACGATATTTTTGTAAATGAAGGTCCTCAACCCCTGCTGAGTCCTAAAGGTAAGTATGTGCATATAGCTTATTCCGCCAGTGGGGTATGGACTCCGTATTATGCTCTGGGTATGCTGACGGCAAGTACTGACAGTGATATGTTGGATCCGAAGTCATGGTCCAAATCCCAACAACCAGTATTCAAACAGTCACCAGAGAACGGTGTATACGGTACAGGACACAATAGCTTCTTCCCCTCTCCTGATGGTACGGAATGGTATATCCTGTATCATGCACGCGATACACAGGTAGATCCTGAAGGTGCTGGAGATACCCGTTCACCACGTGCCCAGAAGTTTGTATGGCTTGAGAACGACTATCCCGATTTCGGAACTCCGCTTCCTACAACGACTCGTCTGAACAAACCGTCGGGAACAGTAGCAACTTCAGCAAAGTAACATCCATTCAATAAAAAGAAACCCTGATGATGAGAAACCGATTATTCTTTTGCTTCATACTTTTGATAGGTGTATCGTTTCTTGCGAAAGCCTAGGATAAGAAAGAAATCCGGAAAGCTGTGAAGCAGCATAACCGGGCAGTCTATCTGAAAGAAGGGTGGATACGAGATCCGTATATTTGCTTGTGTGAGGATGGTTTCTATTATCTGACTGGTACCACACCTACGTATGGAGATACCTGTGAAGCCGGAGATCCCTATAATCTGGGACTGGACCATGTTTCTCGGAAGATGGGTTTGAAACCAAGTATAGTCGGTTATCAGATTCGCGTATGGCGTAGCCCGGATCTTGCTGAATGGGAATATCTGGGCGAACCCTTTTCGTTGGAAAAGGGATACTGGGCCCGGCAATTCCCGGATGCTTTCCAGAATAAATCTAAGAAAAACTGGTTGCTTTGGGCCCCCGAAATGTACCGGGTAGATGGCAAATGGGTATTTGTACATACCTCCCCGAACCTGTAGGCAATGGTGCCAATCTTATTATTGCCGATCATGCGGATAAGAATGATTCTTTCGCTTTCCCTATGGGAGATGATATGAGAGATAAGCACGATCCTTCTCTTTTTCGTGATGATGATGGCACTTGGTATCTGACGTGGAGCAATATCGAGATTGCCCCTCTGAAACCTGATTTTCAGGGATTGGCAGCAAAACCTGTACATATTGATCCTTCCGACCGCAGCATCGGGCACGAAGGTGCAACTATACGGAAGATAGGAAAGAAGTATGTACTTTTCGGTACGGCATGGTCTACGGATGATTCCCGTAAGGGGTCTTATAATCTGTATTATTGCACAGCCGACCGGATAACCGGTCCTTACAGTGAACGTCGTTTTGCCGGCCGTTTCCTGGGACATGGAACTCCGTTCCAGGATAAGAAGGGCCAATGGTGGTGCACGGCATTCTTTAACGGGAATATCGCACCTGTATCCAAATTGGGCATTCAGAATCGCGATTTAAGTGAGACTGCTCAGACCATTAATGAGCAGGGAACCACGATTGTTCCTCTGGAAGTAAAGACAGGGAAAGACGGGGATGTTTATATCCGCGCTATTGACCCTGCATATGCTGTGCCCGGACCGGATGAAGCACAGAGGTTTCAGCTGTAACCCTTTGGTTCTTATGCCTTATTCCGCTGATGCAAAAGATGGTATGTTTTGTTGTAAAAGATGCCATCTATTGCAACGAAAGATGCCATCTTTTGCATGAAGTCTTAGGGAGATGTTGAAAGGAATAAGGGAAAGAGTTATTGGGGAGTAATGTAGAGGTTTTGGGGTATTATATGTTTGGTATTGCAAGTGATAATTTATATTTTAGACGCCTGAATCTTACAATAACAGGCTTATGAGTTATCATTTACAGGAAAAAGACTGCAGATTATCATAAAATAATTTCAAAATATAGGCTTTATGAGAAAGAGTATTATTGCTTTGACCCCATTAATGATTGCTCCCCTTTGTTGGGCGCAAGAGAAGCCAAATGTCGTTATCTTTCTGGTAGACGACATGGGCTATTCCGACATCGGTTGTTATGGGGGTGAGATTATGACCCCGAATCTCGATAAGTTGGCATCTACAGGGGTTCGCTTTACCCAGTTCTATAATACATCCCGTTCTTGTCCGGCGCGTGCCAGTCTGATGACCGGACTTTATCAGCACCAGGCAGGTATCGGTCAGATGTCCGAGGATCCGGGAACGTTTAAGAAAGAAACGCAACGGGATATCAATGATTGGGGCTCCGAAGGCTATCAGGGTTATCTGAATCGTAATTGTGTCACCATTGCCGAAGTGCTGAAAGAAAACGGCTATCATACCTATATGGCAGGTAAGTGGCACTTGGGTATGCATGGGCAAGAGAAATGGCCTTTGCAAAGAGGTTTCGAACGCTTCTACGGTATTCTGGCAGGTGCTGCCAGTTACTTACGTCCGGAAGGTGGACGTGGTCTGACGCTGGATAATGAACATTTGCCTGCACCTGAATCTCCTTACTATACCACGGATGCTTTCACCGATCATGCCCTTCAGTTTGTTGGTGAACAGAAGGATGACAAACCATTCTTCCTGTATCTGGCTTTCAATGCTCCGCATTGGCCCTTGCAGGCAAAAGAGGAAGACATTCAGAAGTTTACCAAACTTTACCGTTCCAAGGGTTGGGATAAGATACGCCAGGAGCGTTACAACCGGATGCAGAAGATGGGTATTATCGATAAGAATGTTGGTTTCGCCGAATGGGAAAACCGTTCCTGGGATGAACTGACAGAGAAAGAAAAGGATGAATCCGCCTATCGCATGGCTGTGTATGCAGCACAGGTACACTGTGTGGACTACAACGTAGGTAAGGTGATCGATTACCTGAAGAAAACCAAACAACTGGATAATACCTTAATCCTGTTCCTTGCAGACAATGGTGCTTGTGCCGAACCTTATCTGGAATTGGGAGGCGGCAAGCAGGAAGATATTAATAATCCTGCCTGCAATAATATGCCGTCCTATGGCAGAGCCTGGGCGCAAACTTCAAACACTCCGTTCCGGAAATACAAATGTCGTTCCTACGAAGGTGGTATATCCACTCCTCTTATCTTCTCCTGGAACAAGAAACTGGGCAACCGGCATGGCAATTTGTGCACTATTCCGGGTTATTTGCCGGATATTATGCCTACTGTTCTGGAAGCGACAGGCGCTGCATATCCTGAAACCTATCATGGTGGAAATAAAATTCATCCTTTGGTAGGTACCAGTCTGTTCCCCGCCATTACGGAGAAAGTGCCCTCCCTGCATGAATATATGTATTGGGAGCATCAGGGCAATCGTGCCATCCGTTACGGTAACTGGAAAGCAATACGTGATGAAGCAGGTACGGAATGGGAACTTTACGACATTGTGAAAGACCGTACGGAGAAAAATAATCTTGCTTCCCAGCATCCCGATGTACTGAAGAAGTTGCGGAATGAATGGGAATACTGGGCGATAAAGTACAATGTGCTGCCTAAACATCAGGACTCTCCGATGTTGTTTGCCGATACTACCCGTACAGGCAGGCCTTTCTCGAAAGATCCGCATGTGATTCCATTCCACGGAAAGTACCTGATGTATTATTCTGTACCTCCTAAGGGAAATTCGGGTTGGGGAATAGGTATAGCAGAGAGTACGGACCTGACACAATGGAAGCCTATCGGTTCTTTGTCTCCGGCTGCCGACTATGAGGCTAAGGGCTTGTGTGCACCGGGTGCACTGGTACGTAACGATACGATCCATCTATTCTATCAAACGTATGGTAATGACAAGAAAGATGCGATCTGTCATGCATGGTCGGTGGATGGCGTGAACTTCACACGTAATGCTACCAATCCTATTTTTGCCCCTAAAGCGGGTGACTGGAATTGTGGACGGGCCATTGATGCGGAAGTCATATTTGCAAAAGGAAAGTATTTTCTTTATTATGCTACCCGTACACCCGACTATGTGAAACAGATTGTAGGTGTGGCTACTGCTCCTGCAGGTACAAATTTCAATCGGGAAACATGGACGGAGGCCTGTGACCGTGCCATCTTGGTTCCCGAATGGCCGTGGGAAGAAACTTGTATAGAGGCTCCTTCAGTAGTAGAGATGAATGGTACGCTATATATGTTCTATGCAGGGGCTTATAATAATCGTCCGCAGCAGATAGGACTGGCAACCAGTACAGATGGTATCCACTGGAGGAAAGTTTCGAATAAACCTTTCCTGGCGAATGGAGATCCGGGGGCCTGGAACTATTGCGAATCGGGTCATCCGCATATCTTCAAAGATAAAGATGGGCAGACCTACCTCTTCTATCAGGGCAATGAGGATTTCGGCAGAACCTGGTTCCTTTCACAACGAAAGATTATCTGGAGGGATGGTTTCCCTCAACTGAAATAACTATCTTTTTACCAAATCTCTGCAATTATATGGTAGGATGTTTTTAGGATTAGTTAATTAGTGAAGAAACAGTAGAATAGGATGTAAATCCTGAATCTACTGTTTCTTTTTTTAGGGTTATGCTCTAAGTTTACTTTTCAGGGAAGATGATGCGGTAGTTTCCGCTCAGGTGCATAAAAGCGAAGAGGCGGAGCAGTCCGTCATAGTAAGCATCGAAGTATCCGTCTTCATACGGCTCGTGTTTTGCGTTCCACAACTTGTCTACGAACTCACGGCTTTTCTCGTGAGTGCACATCAGTGAGGCGGCGGCAGAAGTGGCTACTAAGCCTAAAGAGTGTCTCAACGCCTTGTGTTCTCCGGCCCGGAGGGTATCTTTTACCTGCGTGCCGTCTACGTTATACTGATCTACGAAGGTATCAATACCCTGGCTGTAGAGAAAGTTCTGGATTTTGTTGCCGTATTCCTGTTGCCACTCTTTGTCGGCACATGCCCAGGAGTAATCTAAAGCAATATTCATCGGTACACGCCAAGAATCGAAGCGGAAAGCATCACCAATAATGCGGTTATTGCCCAGCAGGCTGCCGTCATAGTTGTTGTAATCGGGGTTCAGACCGGTTACGGGGTGGATGCTTTTATGCAGGTATTCACGACTGCATTCGGCACATTCACGCCAGAAGTCGGCTCTGCCATCATCGGCCCAGCGTGCCCATACTTCATAGAAAGCGGGTACGTGGTAAGATGGATCGGTGAAAAGGCCGCCCCGTATGTCGGGGACGAAGGTGATGAGCTTATGCTCTACATTGATAAAAGGCATTACTCGGTCTGTACCATCTTTCTCCATGGAACAGTTCAGGATATTCCGAGCTTCGGCAAGGTAGTTGATGCCGGTGTCGTTTCCCCAACGGTTGGAGGCGAAGATGAGGGCGGTTACATAGTAAAGTTCTCCGTCGGAGGCGGGGCCTTGGGAGTTACGGGTACCGTCTGTCTCGCAGCTCCAGGCGAAGTATCCTTTCAACGGACCGTCTTGATGCTGCATGTACTTTGTGCCCCATCGCCAAAGGCGGTCGAAGATATCTTTACGGTCGAACTGGACTGCAATCATTAATCCGTAAGACATACCTTCGGTGCGGACATCATGGTTTTTGATGTCACTGATGTAAGCCATAGAGTCGCCTACTTCAAAATATACTTTGTCGGGACCGTAGAATACACCGTCAAAGACGGATTTGAGCTTGGCATCAATATCTGCCTGTTTGTAGCCCATCTCGGCGAGGAGATTCCGGTATTTCTGTGTTTCAAAGGCACCTTTATCCCAGGGCTTTGTCGGGTCTGCCTGGCTGCACGATGTCCCGGCGATGAGGCAAAGGAGGAGGTAAAATAAGTTCTTCATAAAGGAACGTTTTATATTATATGATTTTCAAGATTACGCAGTTAAATTATCATTTAACAATGACTGGTATCGCCTTCAACTGTTTCAGCTCCGACGTACCACCATAAAGTATTTCATAATCACCTTCTATCGGGCGCATTGTATTGGTTTCCGTATCAAACCATTCGAAATCTTCTTTGCTTAATGATACGGTCACATTGCTGGTTGCCCCTTTGGCGATGTTCGCACGCTTAAAGGCACGGAGTGCGTGCGACGGACCTTCTTTGTCGCCCGGACGACGCAGATACACCTGTACCACTTCTTCCCCGTCGTATTCACCTACATTGCTCACGGGGATGGTCAGGATGGTTTGTTCTCCATCTTTTACTTCCTGTGTATTCAATGAAGCGTCTCCGTAACGGAATGTGGTATAACTCAAACCATGCCCGAAGGGGAAGAGCGGAGCTTCTGTCATGTACCGGTACGTGCGTTCCTTCATGGAATAATCTTCAAAGCCGGGCAGTTGGCTCGTACTCTTATAGAAAGTGACTGGAAGACGTCCTGCCGGGTTATAATCTCCGAAGAGGACATTGGCGATAGCCGTACCACCGGCTTGACCGGGATACCATGCTTGCAGGATAGCATCGCATGTTTTCGATTCGGGAGTCAGAGCGATAGCGGAACCGGAGAAGTTGACGAATACGATCTTCTTTCCTGCTTTCTTCAATTCGGCAAGCAAACGGCTTTGGATAGATGGAAGTTCGATGGTTTCGCGGTCACCTCCCTTGAAGCCGGGAATGTTGACATGCATTTCCTCACCTTCCACTGCCGGGGATATACCTCCGGCAAAGATGATGACATCCGCCTCTTTTACCTTGTTTACTGTTTGCTTCAGATCAACGGGGACTTCACGCCCCATGTCAAAATCGAGTGCGGCATCACGGTTGCGGAAAGTAAAATCAATCTTGATATGATATTCCTTTCCAGCTTCTGCCTGGAGGGTGTAGACTTTTGCATTGTTCTTGAAGTTCATGCCTGCAGCCACTTCCTTACCGTTAATGGAGAGTTTCGTTATCCCTTGAGTCTGGAAGCGGAAGGCGATGTCTTCACTCTTGACGGGGCGGAATACGGATTCGTAGCTGGCAGAGAAATCTTGCAGGTTGATGCCGGCTGCAAAGGTCGTGGCACCGGTGGTGATGAAGTGGAAGGGGGTGCTGATGTGATTGGTTGCATCCGGTGTTCCTTCCTGTTTCGTATTATTCCAGTATTTGGCACTGAAACCTTGTTTGCCATCCATGCTACATTGCTGGAATACGCTTTGCAAAGTAACATCGGAGGTCAGGTCGCATCCGGGTTCATAGATGATCTGTGATTCGGGCAAATATTCGCGGATACCCTCCAATAGAGTGATGGTATGTGAGGGGAAACCATTGTAGTTGCCCCATTGCATTACGGAGTCATTGGCATTAGGTCCTACCACGGCCACTTTCAGGTTTTTATTTAAAGGCAGTAAACTCTGATTGTTTTGCAACAATACAAGGCTCTCGCGTGCCATGCGGAGTGCCAGTTCACGATGTTCTTTACTATCTACCACGCTGTAAGGAATCTGTGCCCAAGACACTTGCGAAGGTTCGTCCATCTCGCCCAACTCAAAGCGGGCTTTCATCAGGCGCTTCAGAGAGATGTCTATCTGTTTCTCGTCAATCAACCCTTCCTTCACAGCTTCGGGCAGTGATCCGTAGCTATCTCCGCATTCTATATCTGTTCCGGAGAGTACGGCCTTGGCGGAAGCGTGTTGTTTGTCGGGATCGGTTTCATGGGCACCTTTGTTGTAGAAGTCGCTGATTGCCCAGCAATCCGATACTACGATTTCTTTATATCCCCATTCGTCACGCAGAATGTGCATTAGTAGGCGGTTGCTTCCGCAACAGGGTTCACCTTCAAAACGGTTGTAGGCACACATCACTTCTTTCACATGCGCTTTTTGAACCAGGTCTTTAAAAGCAGGCAGATAGGTTTCCCAAAGATCACGCGGGTCGATGTTTTCGGCATTGAAACTATGGCGGTTCCATTCCGGACCGGAATGTACGGCATAGTGCTTGGCGCAGGCATGCAACTTGTCATATTTTTCCCCCTCAGGACCTTGCAGACCGCGTACCACTGCCATACCCATCTGGCTGGTGAGGTAAGGGTCTTCTCCGTAAGTTTCTTGCCCCCGTCCCCAACGCGGATCACGGAAGATGTTGATGTTAGGTGTCCACATGGTGAGCCCTTGATAACGCTTCAATCCGCCTTCTTTGCTGAATTCGGTATTCTTGGCGCGTGCTTCATCCGAAATTGCGGTGAATACATCGTAAAGCAGTTCATTGTTGAAAGAAGCTCCCATACCGATGGCTTGCGGGAATACGGTTGCCAGTCCGGCGCGTCCTACGCCGTGCAGCGCTTCGTTCCACCAGTCATAGGCTTTTATGCCCAGTCGGGGAATGGCGGGAGATGTGTTTTGCATCAGGGCGGCTTTCTCTTCCAGTGTGAGTCGGCCTACCAGATCATTGGCACGCTCTTCCGGGCTTAGTGCCGGGTTTTTGTAGGGAGGTTGTGAACAGGAAAGGAAGCACAGACACAGGCATCCGATTCCGGTGAGCAACTGAAGTTTTCTTTTCATGGTATTAGTGCGCTTTTTATTGTTATTAATAGACTTCTGTTTTGTCATTGTGGATGACGATTACAAAAATAGGCAGAAAAGAGGATTTGGAAGAAGAATCGTATTTCAGATAGTTAAGCCTATGTTACAGATTTCTTCCGGATGTTACATCTTGTTTTGCTGAGGTTACATTAAAAAGGAAAATACCTGTTACAAGGCATTTATATTTTCTCGCAACGGATCAGAACTTTCTGTTCATTGATCAAGGTCGTAGCGAACAGATAAACTTCTCCGCCTTCGCTCAATTTGATACGTTTACGGAGTTCCGCTACTGAACTTGGAAAGTTACGAACCGTGATATTGGCTTTCTTCAGATCTCCTAATACGCTTTTTAGTTCTTTCTTATTCAATGTACATATACCCGTTATCCGGAAGCTTCTTCCGGGGAAGTTCTTTATCGGTTCACCGGAAGTATAGAGGTGACTGTTGGGATGCAGTTTCTTCACCTTATATATACAGGCTACATTGCGGAAAGCCCCTGCTTTGAGGATGGACGCATTGGGCTCATATAGATATTTATCTAAAGTATCGGTATATTCATTGGAGCTTGATTGTTCCTGTTCGCGGGTGAAAGTGAAGAACTGTCCGGTTGGCTCTGTATTTCTCCCATCCTTCATTTGCAGATTGATGCAATGGATGGGAATATTCTCTGCGGCAACAGTATTGTGTCCTAAGATGAGTAAGAGTTCCTTGCATTCATTGTTTACAGAAACAATATGTGCTTCCTGTACGTACTTTAAATCCTGAATAGCCAAAGACAAGTCGAGCATGGGGGAGAGTTTCACCATTACGTGCTGCGCCTTTTCGAGCAGCAGGGATTCCAGTTCGGCTACATTCGGTTCACAGTCGGCAATGGCGACGGTCTTACCGCCATGTCCGTCTCGACGGGCGGGGTCAATGAATATCCAGTCGGCGGAAGACATTTCTTGCAGAT
This sequence comes from Bacteroides sp. AM16-24, assembly GCF_003471885.1. NCBI lineage: Bacteria > Pseudomonadati > Bacteroidota > Bacteroidia > Bacteroidales > Bacteroidaceae > Bacteroides > Bacteroides sp. AM16-24. The sequence goes on along the minus strand of NZ_QRKI01000013.1, from coordinate 69,576 downwards.
GCCGGATGGCGTCTTTGTTTTCTATCCGGATATGGTTCAGAGCCAGTAGCGGAAAGTTATGCGAAGCAATTTCGCAAAGAACCTCCTGCCGTTCCACATAGGTGACATGATGGAATTTCGGAGAAAGAAAAGCACAGTCTATGCCGAACCCTCCGGTTAAGTCGGCCAGTGTGCCGGAGGAAAACTCCGGAATGATAGATGCTTTGTATCGTGCCGTAGCTTCCGAGGAACATTGCTCTAAGGACAAGTGGCGGGGATATAGAATGCCTTCTTCTGCATACCAGGATGGTATTTTCTCTGCCGCCGCCTGTCTGCCTGCTATCTGTGTCAGTGCGACAGGCATATCCACACCGGGATATTTCGGCGCTTGCAGAGCCAGGTTGCGTACATCATCCTTGCAGTGTTCGTGTATAAAACGAAGGGTTTCGTCATTCAGTTTCATAAACCTTATCGTTTAGTAGTTTCTTTGAAGCCATAATCCGAAGAAACGGTCGTAAATCTGATAAGTTCCCGCCTCTTGTGTGACAAAATCCTTTTCCAACAGTCCTTTTAATGCCGATTGTACAGAGCTGGAAGATGGCAATCTATATTTCTTGATGAATGCACCGGAGGTAATGGCACTTGCTTTCCCTTCTTTGGTAATAGCAATGAGCAGTTCTTTTTGTTTCTCGGGCATCCGGAAAAGGGTCTCGGAGTAGGTATATTGGAACGAGCCTATGATTTGACAGATGGCTTCCTCTACCATCGAAATATCGGCAACCTGATTGACAGGTGTCATGTCATACAGGGTATGCAGTACTTTCTGCATGTACCAGGTTATACCATCGAAATATTTGTATATGTGTTCGATGGCTTCTTTGGATATAGTCTTATTTGCTTCTTTGAAATGTTTCTGAGCAAATTTGATGTATTCTTCTAAAGGGATGCTTTCCAGATGCATCATCGATACGCTCTGATAAAAGGGACGTGATGCTGTCAGGAATATATTACCCATAATGTGCCTCTGGCTTCCGGCAAAGATGAAATGGGCATTGTTGCAATGTTGCACATAAGTACGCAGGATAGCTTCTACATTGTCTTCTGCATAATTGGTAATTTGCTGGAATTCGTCAATGGCTACGATACAGGGCTTGTTGGCCTGTTCCAGATAATGAAATATTTCATCCAATGTAGCATCCGGAGACTGGATGTCTCCCAAGCCTAAATTGAATGAAGGGTTACCATTAAAGTCGAATGTCAGACTGGCTTGCAGCGACTTCATCGTTTCCCAGAAAGTCTGTATCGCTTTCTTGCCCGAGGATTTTAATGACTCAATAATTTCTTTACTAAGGGCAAACACAAACTCACGCAGAGATTTAGTTGCATATATGTCAATAAAGAATGTGTAATATGCCTTTTGAATTTCTTTACTCTGGAAGCAATGACGTATCAATCCTGTCTTACCCATTCTTCGCGTTGAGATTAACGCGATATTATTACCATTGGTCATTTGGCGGATAAGTATCTCGCTCTCCGCTTTCCTGTCACAGAAATAGGCGGGGGATATGTATCCGTTTATAATGAAAGGGTTTCGGATGATTGGCATGGCTTCTTTACTTTATGATGATTATGCAAAGATAATTATTATAAAGTAATTATGCAAAGAAAATAATAATGGCTTCACTTAAACCTGTATTTGTGCTTCCCGAAGTATCGTCTCCATGATATCCAAATCAGAGTTGACTTCACCTTGCAGCAGATACTTGTCCCGCTTACGGACTACCTTCTCATAAATCTCCTTCGCACGCTCCGGCCGGTTCTCCCAATACAAGGCAAGTGCACACAGCAGGCGTTGTTTGGAGGACATCATGGTCTTGTATCGCTGGATGTATCTCTTTGTCCTGTCTGTATAAAGTCGCTCCACTTCTTCTTGTCTTCGTTCGCCTATCAGTTCAAGGAACAAGAGTTCGCACTCGATTTCTTTTACGTATAATCCTACAATTTCTTCTTTGTGTTGTTCTATCTCGCTGAAAAGGACCTGCGCTGTCTTGAACTCTTTCCGGTCGACATAGCGCGAGATATAGAGTAATTTTACGGCAACTTGCATGATATTCTTATAGTCTGTCACTTCATCGTTCGGGAACCATTCGTCCGGCATATCTTTCAGTCTCATACCTTTCTGAACTTCAGCGTTGACGGCTAATTGAAGGGCCAGGTACTTCCGGGTATTCAGGTCGCGGTGCATCAATATCAGGTTGTAGGCATCATTCGTGATGCCCGACATTTTCAATGGGATGCCGTTCATCAGCGCCAGGAAGAAACCGCAGATAAAGGAAAATAGGAGGAATAGATGCAGGGGTAACGGCAATTCAGGGTACGAAATCCAAAGAATAAGTGCGATGATTCCTGTCAACAGATTCATCAGTACCCCGCCTGCATTGTACCAGAAGTAAGGCATTTGTTCGTAAGGCTTATCCGGTGGGGAAAGCAGGCATTGGCCGCCCGTGCCGGAGATGGAGAAGCGTTTGAAGCGGAACTTTCCACCTTCTTTTATCAGGGTAAGGCTGCCCACACGGAAAGAGACGAATCGGTAGCCGGTAGCAAGCCCGAAAATCAGATGTCCGCCTTCGTGCAAGATGATTTGTACGAAGACAGCAAGTATGAGGCATACCAACGACAGGATACAGGAGAGCAATAATCTGCTTAGCTGTACATTTCCCATGTTGCCGAAGAATTCACTGAGTGTGGTTTCCGTAAAGAATGTAATGCAAAGCATCACTGCCCCGAAGCCGATGCATGCACCGAACAGGGTGGAAAGTATAAGTTTGAGAGCTTGTTTCATAGTTGTTCCGGTATGAGTTTTTACCTGGTTTCTCTGCACAAATATATGGAAATATAGGGGATTTTTACGGTATAACCCTGTATTTTTGTTTGGCTTCCTGACGGCTGCACCAGTTGAAGTGCCACCATTCACTGGACAGAGTGCGGAAACCTGCGGCACGCATAATGGTGCGCAACAGTTGGCGGTTCTCTTGTTCCTGTTTCGTCATTTTTCCGCTTTGCACTAGGGCGGCTTCGTTCGTGATATGGGCTTCGGGACCCAGATGGTCTACTTTCGTGCCCATCGGCAGAGGGACTCCCGCTTCATCCAGTATGCTGATGTCTACTGCCAGACCGTAGTTATGCAGTCCGCCGCCACGTGCCGGGTTGGAGACGTAGATATATTTGGAAGTGCCTTTCACCACGTTCCACATCTTTTGCTGTACGCTCATGGGGCGGGCGGCGTCGTAAACAATCAGGCGGTAGCGGGGATGCCGCTTCTTTAATTCCTGCTGTGCCCGTAGCAGTCCTTTCAGGGCGTCGGGGTGCAGATAGGCCTCGTGCAAATCTTCGTATAACACCCGTCCGGTGAAGTTATCGGCACGTGTATACATCAGGTCGATGGCAATGGTGCTGTCTGCTTCGGCAATGTTTACGAAACCGAGACTTTCCATGTGGCGGGCAGTCTGGCTTTGCTGCGCTGCAAGGGGGATGAACCAGAAGGTTATTAAAAGATAAAATAGATGTTTCATACAATTCTTTTAGGGATTGCAAAGGTACGAATTCCCAAGGAATTACCTATATTTGTGAGATACATAGATTTTGTCTATCAGTGTATAGATTTTGTCGGTTGGAGGTAAACCTAAGAAGAACTACTTTTGTTACATAATAATTCATTCATTAAACAAAATCCCATGGAAGAGAAAAAACTAACCGCTGCTAATGGTCGACCAATCGCCGACAATCAGAACACCCAGACAGCCGGACAACGTGGTCCGGTCATGATGCAAGACCCCTGGTTTCTTGAGAAACTCGCCCACTTTGACCGTGAAGTGATTCCCGAAAGACGTATGCATGCCAAAGGCTCCGGTGCATACGGCACGTTTACCGTGACACATGACATTACGAAGTACACTCGTGCCGCCATCTTCAGCGAAGTAGGCAAGCAGACGGAGTGCTTTGTCCGTTTCTCTACCGTGGCCGGTGAGCGCGGGGCTGCCGATGCCGAGCGTGACATCCGTGGTTTTGCAATGAAGTTCTATACCGAAGAAGGCAACTGGGACCTGGTAGGAAATAATACCCCCGTATTCTTCCTGCGTGACCCGTTGAAATTTCCCGACTTGAACCACGCCGTCAAGCGCGACCCGCGCACCAATATGCGCAGTCCGAACAATAACTGGGATTTCTGGACCCTTCTGCCCGAATCTCTCCATCAGGTGACCATCACCATGAGCCCCCGTGGCATTCCTTATTCCTATCGCCACATGCACGGTTTCGGTAGTCATACCTATAGCTTCATCAATGCCGATAACAAACGCATCTGGGTGAAGTTCCACCTGCGCACCCTGCAAGGCATTAAAAACCTGACCGACCAGGAAGCCGAAGCCATCATTGCCAAAGACCGCGAATCGCATCAACGGGATTTGTACGAGAGCATCGAGAAAGGCGATTTCCCGAAGTGGAAGTTCCAGATTCAATTAATGACCGAGGAAGAAGCGGATCATTACCGCATCAATCCATTCGACCTGACGAAGGTTTGGCCGCATAAAGATTTTCCATTGCAGGATGTAGGTATCCTGGAACTGAACCGTAATCCCGAAAACTACTTCGCCGAAGTGGAACAAGCTGCCTTCAACCCCCAGAATATTGTAGAAGGTATCGGCTTCTCTCCCGACAAGATGCTACAAGGCCGCCTCTTCTCTTATGGCGATGCCCAACGCTATCGCTTGGGTGTAAACTCAGAACAGATTCCGGTGAACAAGCCCCGTTGTCCGTTCCATGCCTACCATCGTGACGGCGCCATGCGCGTAGATGGTAACTATGGTTCAGCCAAAAGTTATGAACCGAATAGTTATGGCGAATGGCAGGATTCTCCTGAGAAGAAAGAGCCGCCTTTGAAGGTTCATGGCGACGTCTATAACTACAACGAGCGTGAATATGATGATGATTACTACAGCCAGCCGGGAGACTTGTTCCGACTGATGCCTGCGGACGAGCAACAACTGTTGTTTGAAAACACTGCCCGCGCCATGGGTGATGCCGAACTCTTCATCAAGCAGCGCCACGTTCGCAACTGCTACAAGGCAGACCCGGCTTATGGCACAGGTGTAGCCAAAGCTTTGGGTATCGATTTGGATGCAGCTTTGAAAGAGATGCGATAGGTATGAATTGTCTTTTGATAAATGACAGGTTATAACTATTAATTCTAAATACGTTTTTTGTCATACTTTGCCTACATCCTACACCAATGTCCGCTTTCTATTGATTGTCAATTAGATATCGGAGATGTAAAAGGGTGTAGGTAGATGTATGAAATCTTCTGCCTACACCCCGAAACATGCCTTGAAGTGCATGGATTACTCTGTAACTTCTTTATTATCAGCTATTGTGGATGCTTTATGTGCATCTTGCCAGTTTATGTGCAAATATCCCTTTTTCTCAAGTAAATAGAGGTTATTTATCCCTTTCTTCTTCGAAAAGTCAGTAAACAGTGGTAATCTTTTTACGATATGCGTGTTTAAAGAGTGCAATTCTCCGTTACTAATCCCCCATTGCCCCTTTCCTTTTCCCCTTTTGCTTTAAAGAAAATGATGTTATGCCATAGGCAAAACCTCGTTTCTCAATTGCGGGCTGTCCGGTTTCCACTTGCGGGCCGTGCAGCTCCCGATTGGAAACTGTACGTCCCGCAATTGGAGGACGAAGTTTTGTTACTGGCAAAAGGATAAAAACAATAAGGCAAAGTATAGTTTTCAACCTATCCTATTTGAATCTTTGTTGTTGTATTGGGATGATAATGCCTTTAGTTTATAACGTCCGGAAACCGGTAAATGCAAGTCTTGTAATCGTCTATATATGAATAGTTTATTCTCTAAGTTTTGTGAACACACTCAGAAAGCTTAGAGAACGTGTTCATAAAGCTTTCCGAATACGTTCAATAAGCTGAAAGTATATCTTTGCCTATGACGAATATCATTTGATTTAAGTTTGCGGCGGTTATGAATGAAATGATATACTGAGTATCTGTCATTCTGAGCGTAGTCGAAGAATCTCTTCCCCTACTGTATAGTGCAGCCTTATGCCAAGAGAGTAGATCCTTCGACTACGCTCAGGATGACGGATAGTACTGCTTATCACTAATCACTAAACGCTAATCACCTTTACTCCTTTCTTATCCGTTATGAATCAAATCCAACTACTCATTTGCGTGTCTTAGTATTCATCGCTCAGAGACACCATCTTCAACTGTTTTTCAAACGTCGCCAGCGGTAAGTCTGTATAAACTTCCACCTTAACTGAACTTCCGGGAAGTATATCGAAATAGTTGTCGCTGAAGGAGCTGTTTGCGTCTCCGGTAGCAATGAAGACGGCACGGGCGAAGTTATCACTACTAAGCGTTACTTCAAAACCTCCTTCAATGGGCTGTACACTGGTTGCAAGTTGGGCCTTGGGATAGTTCACCTCTTTTTGCTTCACCAGGAAGTAGTTGTTGGTATAGTTGCTATTCCCTTTATCCGTCAAGAGAACGGCATGGATGAAGACGTCTTCTTTGCGTACTCCTTTCAGGGCTTCATCCAGTGGGACGGAGAAAAGCGCCTTGCTGCTATTGGCATCCACTATCACATTCCGCTTGTAGCTGTTGAGAACTTCCCCCGTCAGCTTCATGACTTTTACCTCAAGCCTACCGTTGCAAGCCTTGTGGCGGTCGGAAACAATCTGAACTTTCAACTGCCCGTCTTCGTCGGCTATGGGAGATACAAGGATGTCCCGGTAGGCTTTGCGGGCGAAGTAATGCTGCGCTTTCCAGCGACCGTAATAGTCGCGGCTTGCCCAGGAAGCCACGGGCCAGCAATCGTTATGCTGCCAGAAGAGCGTTCCCATACAGTAAGGCATATCCCGGCGGTGCGCTTCGATGGCGGTTTTGATGGCGTCGCCTTGCAACACATGGTTCATATAAAGAAATGCTTCGAAGTTTCTGGGCTTGCGGTATTCGTTCAGCAGATAGGTTTCAATCAACTCGTTGGCATGCATACCTCCCCGCTGATGCGACATCATGACTTCCGAATAGATGTCCCAATCCTCTTGACGCGGTGCATAGCGTTTCACCGATTCAAATTCGGGGAAGGACTGGAAACCGTATTCGCTAAAGAAACGGCTTCTCTCCTTATTATACATTTCAATCGGCTTCTTGCCGTGCCATACTTCCCAGTAGTGGCGGTCGCCGTTGCGGTCGTCGCTGCCGCCATCATAGCGGGCGAAGGGGGAAGAAGGCCAATAGAAGCTTTCGGGAGCATACTCTTCTACCACCTGAGGGAGTGTGACGTTGTACTGGTCGTTGAACTGTTTCCAGATTTTCTGTTCGTATTCGGGGTTCTGCGCTTTATACCGCTTCTGCCAGCCCCAGTTGAACCAGGCATCGTTACATTCGTTGTTGCCGCACCAAAGGGCGATGCAGGCATGGTTGCGGAGCCGCTTCACGTTGTCGATGGCTTCTTGACGGATGTTTTCCAGAAGCTCCCCTTCGGCGGGATAGAGGCTGCACGCAAACATGAAGTCCTGCCAGACGAGGATGCCGTAGCGGTCGCAAAGTTGGTAGAAAAGGTCGCTTTCGTAGGTGCCGCCGCCCCAGATGCGGAGCATGTTCATGTTGGCGTTGGCGGCGTCGAGGATGGTCTTTTCGTATTGCTCTGGTGTGACGCGCGGCAGGAAGTTATCCTGCGGGATATAGTTGGCACCTTTGGCAAATACGGGGATGCCGTTCAGTTCTACGTAGAAGGTTTTTCCATCTTTGTCCGGGCGGTTGATGATTTTGAGTGAGCGCAGGCCCACTTCTTCTGTCCAGGCATCGGATGTCTGATTATTGACGGTGAGGTCTGTGCGGAAACTGTACAGATGTGGTTCGCCCAGTCCGTTGCTCCACCATAGTTTCGGGCTCTTGATGGAGAAGGGTAGGGAAATCTTGTTGATGCCTTTCTGCAGGGAAACGGTTTGCCCCGCCAGTACTCTGCCGGAAGCGGCTTCGGTGATGGTGACGTTTGCCTGGTCTATCTCCTTGTCTGCCAGTATCTCCACTTCTCCGATGAGGGATGCACGGCTTTTGCTGACTTCCGGCTGGCGGATGAAGACATCGTTGATTCGGGCATTATCCCAGGCTTCCACATATACAGACCGCCAGATGCCGGAGGTGACGAGGCGGGGGCCCCAGTCCCATCCGTAGTGGTAACCAGCTTTGCGGGCGAATACGCTGACTTTCTTATTGAATACTCCGCCGTTCTCGGACTGGTCGTTGCCGGCTTCATACTGGTAAGGCAGGGCGTCCCACTTGGGAATATCCACTTTGATGGGGGAGTGGAAATAGATTTTCAGTACGTTCTCACCGGGTTTCAGGTCGGGCTTGATGCTGGTTTTCCATTCGCGGAACATGTTGTTGGCTTCCAGTATCTTCTTCTCGTTCAGGTATACGTCGGCATACGTATCCAGTCCTTTGAAGATGAGGTCGATGTTCTCCCTTCCCATCATTTCGGGGGTGAGTTGGAAGGTGGTCTGGTATATCCAGTCTTCTTTGTCAATCCATTGCATGCCTCGCTCGTTGAGGCGGAAGAAAGGGTCTTCGATGATTTTGTTGTCCATCAGGTCGGTGTGCACCACTCCGGGCACGGTGGCGGGATACCAGTTGCTTAGTCTGGCTTGCTTGAACTTCCATCCTTCATTCAGTTCTTTGCGCAGGGGGACGGCTATCAGGAGGGCGCTGCACAGGAGTGATGAGGTCAGCAAAGACGCTCGCTTCAGGTTTAAATTCGGCTTTTTCATTATGTATAAGATGTTTCTCAGCCCAAAGATAATAATAATGAGGTTGTGTCAAAAGTAAGAATCACTATCATTTCGCTCTGTCATCCTGAACGTAGTGAAGGATCTGCTCCCCTGAATGCACAGAGAAGAGATCCTTCGACAAGCTCAGGATGACAAAATGATACGCTTGTCAGAGTTTCGACACAACCTCAAATCAATGTACCTTTACTTTATAATTATCTTAGAGATATGGAATGATCGTGATATAAATACCCGTAATAATAGCCGAAGTGATAACCCCGGAGATATTTGCTCCCAAGGCATCCCCCAGAATGAACGAGTCAGGATTATCCTTACTAACCAGCTTTTGAGCTACCTTTGCCGTAGTCGGCACACAACTGACAGCTGCAATTCCGATTACCGGATTATAATTTCCTTTCTTAATGAAGTACATGATGTATCCTCCCATAATGCCGCCGATACCCGAAAGCAACAGTGCCACTATACCCAATACTAATAATTTCAGAATCTTCGGATCAAGCAGTAGATGTGCATCACAAAGCACGCCCAGCAATACGCCCAACATAAATGTAGAGCCATAAAGCAATGGACCGCTAACGAAATCATAAATATGCTTCATGCCTGATTCACGTACGGCAACTCCCAGGAAGAGAGAGAAAAACAACGGCGAAGCCACCGGGAACAAGAAGCACAACACTGCACACAGCACAGCCGAGAATGCCAGTTTCACCTTGGCATCGTAGTTTTTAGGTGCTTTCTTCGAAGTCATCTTGATGGCACGCAGGCGTTTGGGAACCAGTAACTTCACCAGATACGGGTAGCCGCCATACGTTAGTCCCAGATACAGATAAGCCACTACTGTGATAGGTACAAATAAATGTTTGGCCAAAGCCAGTGATGTAAACAGAACCATAGGACCATCTGCACCTCCTACCATAGCTACAGAAGCACTTTCTTGCAATGTCAGTCCAAGGGCGGAAGCTACGGGGATAGTCAGGAAAGTACCCAATTCGGCACATAAAGCCAGGAAAAGGCTGACGAAAGGCTTTTGTAGCAGAAAGCCTACATCCAACAAAGTACCTATGCCCATAAATACAAAACAGGCTATCAATCCGTTACTGAAGGTGAGTGTATAGACAGGTTGCAAAAAATCTATCTGCATCGTGTTCATCAGGTCATCCGTATCCGAAAGCATCGGATCGAGAAAGAGGTTGCCTAATGTGCCGTCCGGCATGAAAAGTGTTCCACAATTGATGGCAACCATCCCCAGCCCCATCGGAATCATTACCATAGGCTCAAGCACTCCTTTCCAGCCCAGATATATGAGTAACAAACCTAAAAGGATTAAAAACACACGGGCCGATGCAAGCAGGTAGCCACTTTCCATCATTGTTCCAAAACCTTGGAATAGGGTCGCGAAATCTATATTTTCCATACTATTTCTTATTCTTATGATATAACATCTCTTCTTGTTGCTTCAGATACATAATGTGCGTATCTTCGGGATAGTAGTAATCCATCAGGTCAGCGTTGGAAACTCCGGCGCTTACTCCATGGTAATATCCACGATAATCGGAAAGCTCACGGTTGACTCCGCGGCTGAATTCTTCGCGTTTATCGTTATAGAGTTCATTTTCTTCTATAGGGATATCCCGTATCATGAGCTCCACCTTCTGGCGCAACTTGCGCAGGCGTCGCAGGCGAAGCAGTTCTTTCTGGTGTGAACTGTAAAAGTCGAATGAGTTGGCAGCAACGGCAATCATTTTGATAATGAAAGCCACGAAGAAGCCGATCACGAATGTAAACCCCATCATTTCGAGGGTAGCTATTAATAAATCGAGCATAGTAATTACATTAAATTTAGATGTGAATAAACAATAGGTTGACCAAAGACATGCCAATGGCATACCTCCGGTAAAGGGGGGAGTAACAAGTAGAGTGGTGGTTTAAATCAGAATATGCTTCAACTCGTAGACGTAATATCCGTAAGAATAACGGATAGCGCTGGGAGTGAAAGAGAGGCTGGCATTTTGTTCCACCGGTAAATGAGTGGAGAATATACGTTGCATCTGTCCTACAGACGGATGGATCTTAAGTTTCAGTAATTTCGATGGAGCGTTAGCTTGATTATAAGAGTTCTCCTGAAGGAGGATGCCGTTGATTTTACGTTCATTGTTTTCATCATTAAAGAACGGGCGGTGAGCAATGGTTGAGTAACAATCTGCTGACATTGAAATGAAACATCCTGTTTGTGTAGGGGTGACGGAAGTATCTGTCGAGGCTTCGGTAATCATCCGAAGTGCCGGCTGTTCCTCTTGCAGAATGACAGACATTCCTAGTGAGAGGCACATAAACAGAAATATATAGTGTAGATGTTTCATCATAGCGTCCGTAAACATAACAAATATCTTTGTGTAATGTTGCTTTCCTCCTCAAGAAAATTTTGTTAAATAGAGAACGGTTTCTTTGTGTATGTTCTGCAAATGTGTATATTTGGAATAATATATCTAAATATATTGTAAACCACAATAATTCAAATTCCTATGAGCAGTAATATATTTCTGATTATCGCCGTGGTCACAACTGGTATTTTTGTGATACAGTTCATTCTTTCCATTTTTTTCGGAGACATTGATGCAGATACAGATGTGGATGCCGACATCAGCAGTGTGGTATCTTTTAAGGGATTGACGCACTTCGGTATCGGTTTTGGATGGTACATGTATCTGATTGGAAATACTGACATTCAGAGTTATTCCATTGCCATTTTGATTGGTCTGTTTTTCGTTTTCGCTGTGTGGTTTCTTTATAAAAAAGCCTATCAGTTACAGCAGGTGAATAAGACGGAAAAGACGGAAAAATTAGTAGGCCGAGAATGCACCATTTACTTTGGGCAAGGAAATGGCAGATTTACTGTACAGGCAAGTCGTGATGGAGCTATGCGTGAGATAGATGTAGTATCTGAAACGAATAAGACTTATCAGACAGGTGATAAAACTATTATTACGGGCTATAAGGACGGAACTCTATATATTCAATAAAACAAAACTCAAAAACATAGATTTATGACACAAGAAATGATGATTATGGCCGCCATACTCGTGGCGGTTATCTTACTTACCTTCATTGGTATTCTTTCCCGTTACCGGAAATGTAAAAGTGACGAAGTACTGGTAGTATATGGTAAAACGGGTGGTGATAAGAAGTCAGCCAAGTTGTATCATGGTGGTGCTGCATTTGTGTGGCCGATAATCCAAGGGTATGAATTCCTGTCCATGAAACCGATGCAGATAGACTGTAAACTGACCGGTGCGCTGTCTGCCCAGAATATCCGTGTAGATGTACCGACCACGATAACAGTTGCCATCAGTACTGATGCGGAAGTAATGCAAAATGCTGCTGAGCGTATGCTTGGGCTGACAATAGATGATAAACAGAACCTGATAACGGATGTTGTGTACGGTCAGATGCGTTTGGTCATTGCCGATATGACGATTGAAGAGCTGAATTCCGATCGCGATAAATTCCTTTCTAAAGTAAAGGATAACATCGATACGGAACTTCGCAAATTTGGTTTGTATCTGATGAACATCAACATCAGCGATATCCGTGATGCTGCCAATTATATTGTCAACCTAGGTAAGGAAGCTGAAAGTAAGGCGTTGAATGAGGCTCAGGCAAACATTGAGGAACAGGAGAAACTGGGTGCCATCAAGATTGCCAATCAAATAAAGGAACGTGAGACGAAAGTTGCCGAAACACGTAAAGACCAAGATATTGCCATTGCCGAGACTAAAAAATTGCAGGAAATCTCTGTGGCTAATGCTGATAAGGATCGAATCTCGCAGGTAGCTATTGCCAACGCTGAAAAAGAGTCGCAGGTGGCAAAGGCTGAAGCTGAAAAAAATATCAGGATTGAGCAGGCTAATACGGAAAAGGGAAGCCGTATTGCCGAACTGAATTCTGACATGGAGATTAAGCAGGCGGAAGCAGGAAAGAAAGCTGCTATCGGGCGAAATGAGGCTCAGAAAGCTGTGGCACAATCTGATGCCGAACTGGCTGTAACGCGTGCCAATGCCGACAAACAGGCCGGTGAAGCTGAAGCACGTTCGGAAGCTGCCGTACAGGCTGCCCGCGAAATAGCTCAAAAAGAAGTAGAAGAGGCTAAAGCCCGTAAAGTGGAATCTTCTTTGAAGGCTGAAAAGATTGTACCTGCTGAAGTTGCAAAGCAAGAAGCCATTCTTCAGGCTGATGCTGTTGCCGAAAAGATTACCCGTGAGGCTGAAGCTCGTGCAAAAGCAACTCTGGCACAGGCTGAGGCTGAAGCAAGAGCCATCCAGATGAAGTTGGAAGCTGAGGCTGAAGGTAAGAAGAAATCATTGCTTGCTGAAGCTGAAGGTTTCGAGGCTATGGTACGTGCGGCAGAATCTAATCCGGCTATCGCTATCCAATATAAGATGGTAGATCAATGGAAAGAAATTGCCGGAGAACAGGTGAAAGCATTCGAACACATGAATTTAGGAAACATTACTGTATTCGATGGTGGAAACGGAGGTACAAGCAACTTCCTGAATACATTGGTGAAGACAGTGGCTCCGAGCCTCGGTGTACTGGACAAACTACCTATTGGCGAGACCGTAAAGGGAATCATCCATCCGGAAGGAAAGGAAGATAAACAGGAAACCCAAAAGGATGAACCAAAGAAAGACGATAAGAAGAAATAATCAGATAACCTTGTCTGCTAAAAAAAAAGCGAAGAATTCACAATGGGGCGGATTCTTCGCTTTTGTTTTATAGAATAGTTTAGGTCTTTATATTCCCAGTTGTTCTTTCAATAGCCGGTAGCCCGTCAGGCTAACCCGTAATTTAGTTCCGTTTTTCAATAACACTTGGTAGGTTTCTTTTCCGAATAGTTCTACCCGCGATATCTGTGTCACGTTTACAATGGTGGAACGATGGATACGCACAAAGTTGTCACTTGGCAGATGTCCTTCAAAATACTTCATGGTTTGCTCTTTGATGTACTCTCCTGTGGGGGTGATCAAAGTCGCATAATCTCCACACGCCTGGATATATAGCAGTTCATCTACTTTGATGATATGTATTCGTGCCCCGTCTTTTACAGTAATGCGATCAATGGTTTCCTCTTGCTCTTCCGTTTTTTCTGCTTTTACGGATTGCGGTACAATGAATTCATCTTCTTGTGCTTCCGGGGCTTTCACTACTATCAGGTGATACCACAATATAATGGCTATCCATGTCGGTATGCCGAACAGAAGTCTGAAAGGTATGGTAGAGGCAAAAGAGATATAAGGTATTCCTGCAATTCTTACCATAATGTCGCAGACCATGAAGCTGCCCGCAATCCAGAGCAATATTCCTGATACAACCGTAATGACATTTGTCTGGAGAATGGATACTTGGCCTACTACAAACCAAGCCAGGTATGCCAGTGCCGCAAGCCATCCGATTGTTGTGATTCCGTCGATGATGGCAGGTAGCCAGTCAGCTCCGGTATATCCCCACAACAGGGTTGCCTGGATGATTGCCAGAACCAATGCAAGCACAAGCATCGGAAACCAACGATAAGGATAATCTATAATTGGATGTGCTCTCATAGGATTAGCCTTTAATCTCTAATCCACCGAAGGAAATATTTCCACGGATTATTAGTGTACTTTCTTTATTAATATTTGCTCCTTGCCAACGCTTATCCTCGCATCCGCCGGCAAAAGCATTACATTGAGGTACAACATTCCAGTCTGAAGGAATGTACAACTCTATTCCACTACAAGTACAGTCGATATCAATATAGGTTTCTCCCGGTGCAAGATGCGTGTGGCGTAGATCAATGACGGTTCCTCCGAATGAAGCCCGGATACTGGCTCCTTTGAACAATTCATCCAATACGACATGACGTACAGAACCAAAAGCATTGTCGGAACGCAGATAACCGTTTTCCGATTCGCATTGTTGCTCATTGTTTTCCATATTCATGTGCATATGTCCACCTCTTCTTTTAGCCCAGTCCTGGTAACGGCCGTTCATATGGCTTTTCATCCAGCGTTCTCTACGGCGGGATTTTACAAAGAACAAAATACCCGCCACAATCAGTGCAACAGGCCAGACAATGGTTTGTGAGTTCTCCGGTAACCACGATAATCCTCCAACTAAAAAATAAACACCTATCAGGGTGAGGATAGAACCGCTCAGATAATGGCGGCGCGTTATCGTGTAGATACCTAATACAATAAGAAGGCTATGCCAGGATACCACTATGCTAAATAAGTCATACGTAATCCAACCTACGTTACGGGCAAACAGTAATATTCCGGAGATGATGAAGAGTGAAGCTATCAGTGCTTTGCCCGATAAACCTGCATGAGACGGGAAGTTTTGTTTCTTTTCCATTATTTCTATTGTTATTGATTCATGGCTCAAAGGTAAGCGAATTATTCATCCCTGTATAGCCCTTCCGGGTGATTTCCGGTAGAAAAGCCGATGAGTTCCGGGTATGAATCGGTGAATTCGGAGGGCTTCCGTACGATATCGACATAGATTTGTTCTATTTTTATATAGGTCATTCATAGATTCCGCTATTTTTGTTTTGCAAAACAGGAACCTTATAACAAAATTGTACGGTATGAAAAAGACTCTCTTATCAATAGTAATGTTGTGGATATTGTTGCTCCTTTTATTTCTGGCTCCCGGATTGTTGTTCGCACAGGATATCCATTTTCAAACATTCGGAGTAGAAAATGGCATCTCGCAACCAACAGTTACATCTATTTATCAGGATGAATTCGGAATAATCTGGATAGGTACTAAAGATGGTTTGAACCGTTATAACGGTACCGATTTTTATATATTCCGTCCGATTGAGAATGATAAACATAGTCTTTATAATAATAATATAGGTACGATTTGTGGTGATAAGGATGGGCATATTTATATTCGTTGCAAGTATGCCGTAGTTGAATATGATATTAAGAAGAATATTTTTCATACGATTCGCGATAATAACATTCAGGCCATTAGTTACGGTAACTCTCGGCTGTGGGCTTGTACCAGAGACTCTTTATTCACCTATAACCGTGCGGAAGATAAGTTGGAATATTATTATCACCTGGAGGATGTACGCATGTCCTGTGTGACCGAAGACCATGAAGGGAACCTATATGTAGGAACTATGAATAATGGCTTGTACATGCTGGACAGTAATAAGAAATGGCTTAATTATCTCCCAACAAAGGATATAACCTGTATTTATGAAGATTCCAAAAAGAATATTTGGGTAGGTACCAAAGATGATGGGCTTTTCCGATTGGACAGGAACGGTGGAAAAACAAACTATGTGCATGCACCTTATAAGAATGGACTTTCAAGCAATTATGTCCGTTGTGTGGTCGAAGATAACTTGGGTAACTATTGGGTGGGGACTTTTAAAGGTTTGGATAAATTGGATGTCACCACCAATACTTTCACCAATTACAGTGAAGATAATAAACCTTATAGCCTGAGTAATTCTTCCATCATCTGTATGATGAAGGATCAGCAAGGAACTTTCTGGATTGGCACTTATTACGGTGGGGTTAATCTGTTTAATCCGGACTATGAGATTTATACCTATTATTATTCCGATGAATCTCAGCAAGGAAAGCTGACCTCTCCTTTTGCCGGACGAATGAAAGAAGACTCTAAAGGAAATATCTGGATTGCAACGGAAGGTGGTGGAGTGAACTATCTCGATCGAAAAACAAGAAGCTTCGCAGAGTTTAAGCATGATATAAATAAGAATTCCCTTGCATCCAATACGGTACAATCTCTGCATTTGGATGAGGAAAACCAGACTCTGTGGGTAGGTACATTACGAGGAGGATTGGATAAATTGGACTTGAAAACGCATCAGTTTACCAATTACAGGCATATTCCGGGGAAAGAGAATTCGTTGATCAATGATGTAGTACGCAAAGTTATTCCGTATAAAGGAAATCTTTTGCTGGCAACCCATAACGGAATAGGTTTGTTTGATCCTCAAACAGGAGAGTGCACAAAGCTACTGAAAGATAGTAGACTCAATAACAGACAGATCATTGATATGCTTCTTGACAGGAACAATAATTTATGGTTCTCTTATTCATTGGGACTGGTTAAATATAATCTTGAAACCCGGAAACGAGATGAGTATTTCGTTCCTAATAGTTCAAACCGGGTTATAGGCAGTAATTTGATAAATGTACTTTTTGAAGATAAGAAAGGTAATATCTGGGCAGGTTCTTCGGGAGATGGTATATTCCTATATGAGCCGGATAACAATTCATTCAAACCGTTTAACTCACACAATTCGGACCTGATCAATGATTATATCCTTGATATAAAAGAGTCTTTGTCCGGCTATCTCCTGATAGCCAGTAATCAGGGCTTTTCACGTTTTGATATGGAGAACCAGCGCTTTTATAACTATAATAAACAGAATGGTTTTCCGATGACGGCATTGAACCCTTACGGATTGTTTGTGGCCAGCGATAATGAGATATTCCTTTCCGGTCCCAAGATGATGATATCTTTCTTTGAAAAAGAATTGAATTCTTATGTAAAGCCCTATCAGCTTAACTTTACCTCATTGGAAGTGAATAACCAGGTTATATTGCCGAATGATGATTCCAATATTCTCTCTGAGTCTATTTTGTATCAGCCACAAATTACGCTGAATCATAACCATTCCATCATCACTATAAATTTCTCGTTGTCCAATTATGTATCGGTACTGAGAAACCGGATTTACTATAAATTGGAGGGATTTGATAAAGACTGGATGAGTGCAGGTTATCGTAAAGGCATTACTTACACCAACCTGAATCCGGGTAGGTATAAGCTAAAG
Source organism: Bacteroides sp. AM16-24 (assembly GCF_003471885.1). Classification (NCBI taxonomy): domain Bacteria; kingdom Pseudomonadati; phylum Bacteroidota; class Bacteroidia; order Bacteroidales; family Bacteroidaceae; genus Bacteroides; species Bacteroides sp. AM16-24. Next base: position 51,869 of record NZ_QRKI01000013.1, on the reverse strand, counting down.
ATAAAGAGCTCTGAGGAATATTCCGGTAAAGAAAGTATTTTTAAGGAAATCGATATTGTGGTGAAGCCACCTTTTTACAAATCTGTCTGGGCATATTGTATTTATGTTATTATTGTGATTGTATCTGTCTATATAGTGGTTAGTTTCTATTCTTCCAAATTAAAGTTGCGGGCTTCACTTGAATACGAGAAGAAAGAGAAGAAACAGATAGAAGAACTGAACCAGTCTAAACTTCGCTTTTTTACCAATATTTCACATGAATTTCGTACTCCGCTCACATTGATTGTGAGTCAGTTGGAGATGTTGATGGAAAGGAATGATATTCAGCCGTTAGTGTACAATAAACTGGTAAATATTCATCGGAATACCTTACGTATGAAGCGCCTGATAACCGAGCTTCTTGATTTCAGGAAACAAGAACAGGGTTTCGAAAAGTTCAAATACAGCAAGCAGGATATTTATGCGTTCCTGGATGAAATCTATCTGTCTTTCAAAGAGTATGCACGGGGTAAACAGATTAATCTTGAATTTCTTAATAAGGATAGGAATCTGGAAGTCTGGTTTGATGTAGTACAGCTTGAAAAGGTGATTTATAACTTGCTGTCCAATGCTTTCAAATATACATCTCTGGGTGGTACAGTCTCCTTATCAGTACAGGAATATGAAAATAGTGTGGTTATTCTTATTTCAGATACGGGTATCGGTATTGCCGAAAAGAGTCTGGATAAGATATTCGATCGTTTTTATCAGGTCGACAGCACGGACAACCAGAAAGGTACGGGCATAGGATTGGCACTTGCTAAAAGTATAATTGAAGCCCATAAAGGCAAAATCAGTGTGCGGAGCATGGAGGGAAAGGGAACCACTTTTGTGGTTGAATTGCCTTTGGGAGATAGTCACATTGCTGATTCACAAAAAGTGGCAACTCCCGATATCGATTCATCATGCATTTCAGAATTGACCATGTATGGTGACAAGGCACTGACTGATGTGATGGATGATGAGAATCCTGCTAATGAATCCGAAGATACGAAGAGTAAAATCCTGATTGTTGAAGACAATGAAGAACTCAGAGGTTTACTGGTTCGTCTGTTCTCCAAAGTATATTCCGTTTGCGAAGCGCAGGATGGTGAAGAAGGACTGGAAAAAACAAAAGAAATACAGCCCGATATTGTACTGAGCGATATCATGATGCCCAAGATGTCCGGTATAGAAATGTGCAGGAAGATAAAGAGTAATTTCGAAACATCCCATATCCCAGTGATATTACTGACGGCCCAGACAGCCGAAGAATATACAATGCAAGGGTTAAAAATGGGTGCAGATGACTATGTGACTAAACCTTTTAATGTGAAACATTTGTTTATGCGTTGTAACAATCTGGTAAACAGCAGAAAGCTGTTGCAGAAAAAATATGCAAAACAAATGGATAACAATGTGGATATACTGGCTACGAATAGCGCAGACCATCAGTTCATGGAACAATGTGTAGCGTGTATTGAACAAAATTTGGATAATCCGGATTTTGATGTGAATATGTTTGCCCAGGCTATGAATACCGGCCGTACCAAACTCTTCCTGAAGATTAAGGGTATCACAGGGCAGACACCCAATGACTTCATTCTGAATATCAGATTGAAGAAGGCGCAGATGCTACTGAAACAGATGGATACGAAGACTGTTTCGGAGATAGCATATGAAGTTGGCTTCAACTCCCCAAGCTATTTCATAAAACGTTTCAGGGAGTTGTTCGGGGTGACTCCCGCCCAATATCAGAAAGGAGAAGAATAAGTTTACTATTATAATTGATACTATGAAAACAAGATTATTGTGTGCTTTATGTGCATTCTTTCCGTTGTCTCTGTTGGCGGCAAAGGTTCATAAGATAACTCCTATCACTACCGATAAGGATATCAGGATTGAAGTAATGTTGTCTGCTGAGGCGAACGAAAGTTTGTCCCTTGATGCTGTAATTACGCATGCCCGAAATAAGGCGATATTGTGCAGCCATTCCGGAGAATTTTATTTTAAGAATAAAGTGGATACAACGGTGGTCTGGAAAATAGACCAATTGACTCCTGAACTATGGAGTCCTGTTAATCCTGCACTTTATGACTTGGAAGTAAAGGCAGGTACTGAAACTTTGCATAAGCGGATTGGATTCAGAAAGTTCGAGATGCGGGATGGTGTATTTTATTTGAATGATAAACCTATCTATCTGCGGGGTAATGCCATTAATCCGCCTGAGCGGGGAATACCCGAACAGCTGGAAAGAAGCAAAGACTTTGCACGTGATTATGTTCGCTTTATGAAGAGCCTGAACATAAATATCATCCGTATTCCCGATGATCAGAATTGGATGGATGTGTGCGATGAAGAAGGTATGATGATATTTGCCGGTCGGTATGGTCGCCCCAAACATGCAACCAAGACTGCACCACCGACAGACTTTGACCTGTCACTCAGAACCTATAAGGAGATTGATCTGGGACCGTTCACTTCTCATCCTTCCGTAGTCATCTATATTTTATCCAATGAAATGCCTTATGAAGGTAAAACGGGCGATCTGTATCGGGAGTTCCTGACAAAGATGTGTCGTGAACTCAAGAAATGGGATGATACCAGATTGTATATAGGCAATACCGGTTATGGACTGGGACATTCGGGTGATATCTATGATGTACATAGGTATTGGGGATGGTATTATAATACTTTCCTTACTTATCTCAATATGCGTGATAAGGCGATGTGGCAAAATCCGGGAAGAGTACAACCGATTACTTTTACCGAATGTGTAGGAAACTATACAGGAATAGACGGGCGTTTCAACCTCTGTTCCAGAACCAAACAACCGGGTTCGCAGAAGTGTTGGACAGGACATCTGCCCGATGATGAACAAGCTGGAGCAGCTATGACCTATCAGGCTTTTGTACTGAAGAATGCAACGGAATTGTTCCGTCGGTTGAGAAGTCAAAATAGTTGCTTGGCAGGTACCATGCCCTTTACAATTATATTTCATAACTGGGATGGGGTAAAGTCCTTTGCTGAGATGAAACCGAAACCTGTAGCCTGGCAATATCAGATCAGCTATCAGCCTGTATTACTGAGTTGGGAGAATTGGCAGTCGCAGATTTATGCAGGGAGTAAGCTTGCGGTGGTAGCCCATGTCGTCAATGACGATGATTATGGCAATGATTTGGATGAAGTTCATTTGCAGTGGTGGATTGAAAAGGAAGGTGAGAAAGTATTGGCGGGAGAGGTCGATCTTCCATCTGTTCCTTATTATGGCACTTGTAAGAGGCCTTTGTCAATAGATATTCCTCAGAATCTGGTTTCGGGAGATTATATGCTGAAAGGTGAGATTTGGTCGAAAGGCAGGAAGGTGTCCTATAATGAGAGTGAATTGTTCATAGCCGGAAAAGACTGGAGGGATACAGAGGTGATAAAGAAAACCATTTATGTGTACGATTCTTCGGCAGGAGAGCAAACCTTGAACTGTTTGCAAAAACTCGGTTACCCTGTAAAAGCGGTTCGTATGGTTAAGGAATTACCCCGGAACTCTACCTTAATTCTGGCTAAGAATTCATGGGATGATTCACTGGATAATCAGTCAGGGCAGTTGAAAGAATATGTAAGTAAGGGTGGACGCATTATTTGCCTGCAACAAGATGCTACAACATTCAATCAATCGTGGTTGCCAACTTCCGTGGAGTTTCTGAAAGACAGCAATAATGATCCGGTTTATCTTTCACCGTCTCTGGCCTATGCGGATGGTATGAATATCAATCTCGAACGTCCGTATCATCCGGTTTTTAGCGGATTAACCCCTAAGCAGTTCCGCCTTTGGTCCGACTATACCTCCTATAATGAATCGAAGAAAGGCTTTCCTGCCATTTATCCGGTGGACAAAGGATATGATCTTCGTGAATCCGGGATGGAGAATGTAGCCGTCCTTGCCAACTATAGCCGTGCTTTGGCTGCGACAGCCTTGTCGGAGATGTTTATGGGTGAAGGCTCCATACTGTTGTCTGGTTTCGATTTGATTAATCATTGCGGAGTAGACCCCGTAGCTGATAAACTTCTTTTTAATATGCTTCGTTATATGTCTGTCGACAAGCAGCATGAACCGTATGTGGTAGTGACTGACTCAATTATCTGGGGAGATTATGCTTCCGAACGGGGAATCGTGAACGCACCTTGTAATGGCCTGATGGTAAACACTGTTCCTATCATTCCAAAAGGACAGGAGCATGCCCCCAGATATGAAGTGAAGATTGATGAATATGGTTACCAGTACGCCGGTGCTTATGGTGGGTGGAATTCAAAACCGGGTGTGCAATATGTACCTTATGGAAGAAGACCTATGGCTCCATTCACTTTTTCAAAAGGAGGAAGCCCGTTGATCAGTAAATCATCTACCAGCGGTGAAGGATATTTCTACATGACATTGTCCGGGAAGAAGAAAATCATGATTACCATATTGGAGAATCCTGTGGACGAGCCTCTTTACATCAGCATCACCGTCAATGACAAAACAACAGGGAACTATGTGCTTCAACCCAAGCAACAGTTAAGTGTCGAAACAGATATCTCGCATATAAAGAATACAATGAAAGTTTCCCTGAAAGGAGACCGTCGGGTGATATTACTGAAAACAATATTAAGTACAGAGCGTCCGGATCATGCAGAATAAGGTTTCTGATAGTTGCCAATAAGTAGGCAAGACCTTGCCACCGTATTGGCAACATATTGCCACCCTGTTGGCAAAACTTTGCCAATCCGATGGCAAAATGCCAGTATTAAACACGACTGTACAAAGTTGCTTCATAAAAGAACGATTGTTATATGTCTTCACTCGGTAAACGGACATCTTTGCAGAGTCATTTTTAAACCGAATTGAACTATGAAACGCATTTTATTTTCTTTATTTTTATTTCTGGCCAGCATCGTTGTTTTTGCTGACGGTGGGTTTACGGTTGCCGATGTTTTTACGGATCATATGGTATTGCAGCGTAATGCAAACGTGAAGATCTGGGGAGAGGCGGCAGACGGTTCGCAGGTTGAAGTGTTGTTTGAAGGACACAGTCGGAAAAGTAAGGCTGTTGATGGAAAATGGATGGTCACACTAAGGACCGGAGAAGCCGGAGGACCTTATAAATTAGAAGTTATAAATGGTAATAATAAGGTTAGTTTTAGAGATGTTTTCGTAGGTGACGTATGGCTGGCGGGTGGTCAGTCAAATATGGAGTTTGCTTTGCGCAGGGTGAAGGATGCGAAGGCGGAAATCGATTTGGCTGATTATCCTCAGATACGTTATTATAAAGTACCGAGAAAATATTATCCGGGACACGAAGTACCTGAAACATCCTGGAAGACTTGTACTCCTGAGACAGCACCAGAGTTTGCAGCTGTTGCTTACTACTTTGCGAAGAATCTGCATAAAGATTTGAATATTCCTATCGGTATCATTCAGCTACCCGTAGGAGGAACGACGGTTGAGGCGTGGACGAGCCGGAAGTTGCTGTTGTCCGATAAAGACTTCCACCCTATCATAGAGCGTTATGATAGTATTGCTGATGCTTATCAGTCTGGAGAGTACGAGAAGATATATGACCGTTATATTAAGTCTTTGGCAGAGTATAACAAATTATCAGCAGAAAAGAAACAATACATTGGTAAACCTACGGAGCCTATGGGAAAATGGAACTTTCGTCGTCCGGTTGGTTTATCCGAAACGATGTTGAACGTTGTCAGTCCATATACTCTGAAAGGATTTATTTTCTATCAGGGAGAGTCGAATACAGCACGTGGGGCACAATATCGTAAACTGTTCCCCGCTATGATAAAGGAGTGGAGGGCATCGTGGGGACAGGGAGATATTCCTTTCCTGTTTGTACAGTTACCTCGATTTGAAACAAAGACCCGTTACTGGAATGAGTTGCGTGAGGCGCAATACCTCACCTCACTGCATGTGAAGAATACAGGTATGGCCGTTGCTTTTGACCAGGGAAATCCCAAAGATATTCATCCGATTGTGAAAGACACAGTTGGCTGGCGCCTTGCACAGATGGCTTTGGGTAAAGTTTATGGTAAGAAGATCGTTTATCAGGGGCCTGAATTTAGAAAGAAGACGAAAACAGGAGACGGCAGTTTACTTCTGGAATTTGCGAATGCGGGTACGGGGATTATTGCCAAAGACGGTTCTTCCTCGCTTTCCGGATTTATGGTTGCCGGTAAAGACGGTCAGTTTTATCCGGCTGAAGCAGTGATTGTCGATAACAATCGGGTACGTGTAAAGAGCAATCAGGTAAATGATCCTGTAGATGTCCGTTATCTCTGGGTGAATAGTGGATACATGAATTTCTTTAATAAAGAAGGCTTTCCCGCCCTTCCCTTCCGCACGGATAAATACAGGTTGGAAACGGAAGGCGTATGTGTCAATCCTGAACCGATGATACCCCAGCTTGATCTGTTCCTTTTCATTGGCCAGTCCAACATGGCAGGACGGGGATATATTACTGATAACTATAAAGGCAGTATAAAGGATGTATACTTGCTGACTCTGAACGGTGATATGGAACCTGCAAGGAATCCTTTAAATAAGTATTCTACTATCCGCAAGCAAATAGATCTGCAAGGAGTAGGCCCGGCCTATTCTTTTGCAAAGGCCATTGCAGACAAAACGAAGCATAAACTTGGGTTAGTGGTTAATGCACGCGGAGGGAGTTCTATAAATTCGTGGTTGAAAGGAGCTAAGGATGATTATTATGGAGAAGCTTTGTCACGTATACGCCAGGCCATGAAGTATGGAACGTTGAAAGCGATTATCTGGCATCAGGGTGAAGCCGATAGTCGGAATCCGGAAGCGTATATGGCGAAGTTACAAAAGTTGGTTGCCGATTTGCGGGAAGATCTGGGAGATACAAAGCTCCCCGTCATTGTAGGAGAGATTGCCGAATGGCGGGTGAATGGGACTTCGGATGCATTTAATAAGATGTTGCGTACGGTTCCCCGGCATATTCCCTATTCCTATTGTGTGTCATCCCAGGAATTGGTGCCCCTGATCAATGAAAATGACCCTCATTTTAGTGCTGACAGTCAGATAATCCTTGGTAGGAGATATGCTGAAGCGGCTTATAAAGCCTGTTACTCTAAAAGAATAGAAATACCCATTAAAAGATAATTTATGAGCTTGAAGAAACAACTATTTTTAGTCTGTGGTGCTATTGTTATGCCCTTTTTAGGGCTACATGCAGATAATGTCAATGTAGCATTACACAAACCGGTCACTGCCTCATCGCAGCAGAAAGAGTTTCCGGCATCCAATGTGACGGATGGAATCGTTTCGCGTAAATCTACCTGGATGAGTGGTAAAAGTGCGCGTCCACCCCATACACTGGATATTAATCTCGAGAGATATTATAATATAAACCGGGTTGTTATCTATACAGGAATTCCGGATGCCGAACAAACAGAGCAGGAGAAAGGAAAAGCACCGGGATTCTGGTCGGTGAAGAATTTTAAGATTCAATACTGGGATGATGCCAACTGGACGGACCTGCCGGATACGGAATGCACGGAGAACAGGTTGGATAAGCTTGAGTTCACCTTTCATCCGGAGTTGCTCACTTTTCAGATTCGTCTGGTATCTACCGATGGTGAACCGATCCGGATTAATGAGTTTGAAGTATACGGTAAGGAAAAGGCGGGTATGCCGATTCCTGTTACTACAGGTGAAGCTCCAAGAGCTTTCCAGGAACCTTTGGAAAAGGAAATGCAGGTGACGGTGGCTAAAGAAATTATTGGTAAGTCCATGAAATATGTGGCTTACAATCAAGGATATTATTTACCCGGAAGTAATGTTTCCGGTTGGCTTGAATACTCTAATGTGAACAGTGTGCGCGTATGGACTTCTCTGAACGATTATATTCCCCAGTCCGTTGTGCTCAATGATAAAGAACTCTCTACATTGGAGGCTTTTGATTCCTGCAAGAATGAGTTGCGAAACAATCCGGAGCATAATCGTTTCATTCAATGGGAACCTATCCTGGCGAAGTGTGGGGAAGCACATTTTTCTACCAATTCCATGGTATTCGAATACACGTTGAAAGAATTGAAGCGTCTGAATATCGATGCTATTCTTCAGATAAATTCCACCGATTTTGATGGAACGTGGAGTAATAAATGGAAACAGTGGCAGCGTTTCTATGCATTGGCTTTTTATGCGGCTAAGACGGGGGATGTAACCATGTACGCCATGCACAACGAACCGAATCATCGCCATGCCGGACCAATGAAGATCACCCAGTATGTAGATGCCATGAAAATAGTTTCGGATGCTGTTTATTGTGCCGTGCAGGATGTGAACAGGCTGTATGGGAAGAATCTGAAATCACGTTTTGTGAGTCCGGTTACAGCGGGTTCCAATACAAACTGGTGGGCCGAAGTCGTGAAGAATCTGCGTATCGACTATCGCGGCTTGCCTTCGGACAGGGACTTGATGGATATATTTTCTACCCACTCTTATAATCTTCCGGCAGCAGGTTATGCGTCCAAGGTTTCTGATATAAGAAAGATTATAGTGGAAAATCATCCTTTGAAACAACCGCTTCCGATCGTTTATACGGAAACAGGGCGTTGGATGAATGCATATCTGATCGATAAGGAAGAGACGATGGATTCTCCTTCCTTGTTCACAGAGTGGGCCGGTGAATATACAAACAATACGCTCAATCAAGGGTATGGAATGTGGGCTTTTAAGTTTGCCAATACTACCAGCGGAACATATCCGCGTGGCATTAAGTCAGGACATCACTTTATCTGGCAAGGCAAACGGATTGTGGAGGATGCCTATACCAATGTGGCATTGGGTAAGAAAGTAATGGATCTGACTTCATCTCGCCCAGTAGCGGTGAAAGTAGTAACCGATGGTAATAAGGCAGATGCTTCCATGTGGGTGTCTCAAGATACAGATGCAGAGAAATGCCTGGAAATCAATCTGGGAAAAAGTACTTCATTGGGTGGGGCTGTAGTCTATACGGGTTCGGCATATGGAGTTTATACGGCTCCCGACCGGGTGAAGAAATTCCGTTTGCAGTATTGGGACGGTACCGGATGGGCGGATATAAAAGAAACCGTTGAGAAAGATGCACGTTATGCTCAATCCTTTTTTCTGTTCGATGTTCCTGTAACTACTTCCAAAGTCCGCTTTGTTGCAACGGATAAGGGGAGTATCAAAGTAAGGGAAATCAAACTGTTTGATGCGGAGTCCGTCAAAGAGATTCCTTTCTCTTTTGATATAAGTGGCATTCAGCGTACGGGTGAAGTTGTTCGCCTATTTGCAAAAGGATTTAAGGAAGAACGCCCGTTGCTGAATACTGTGAAGTCGGTTGCTGATAATGATGTGGATGCAATAACTTCTTTTAATCCGGAAGAAATGAGATATTATGTATGGCTGGTACAACGGAAACTCTCTTCAAACCATCTCACATTGGACCTGAAGCCGCTGAACCTTCCGGCAGGAACCAAGGTGATTGCCGAGGAAGTAAGTGCAAATGCTTATGGTGAAGTGGTCTGGATAAAAGAAACCTCAGAAGAAGGACAGCTTTCGTTTGAACTTCCTGCCCAGAGTGTAATGCTCCTTACCATTCCTATCTGTTCCAATGCTACAAAGACACTGGTGGCAACGGCGGATGCAACCGTTAAGGCCGGGGCAAATAGTGAGAAAAACTTTGGTAAAGCCAAAGTGATGAATATAGAAATGAATGCTTCCCGAGCCAACGGCAATCAGGTTAGCTATCTCAAGTTCGACTTGTCGGGTATGAATAAAGAGGAAATGAATGCCGCTATACTCCGGCTGTATGGCAGCTCGTCAACCACATCTCCCTATCGCTTCCATGTCTACGCGTTGGATAATAGTAATTGGGACGAAAGTACCCTGAACTGGAAGAATGCCCCCAATCTGGAAAAAGCCCAGGTGCGCGTAACCGATGTAGGTAATGCGGCACATGTAGCCGGTGAGATAGTTGTTACTGAAACAGCATCTTGGCATCAGCTTGATGTCACTTCATTGATACGCAAATGCCGGCAGCCGGAAATTACATTTGTATTGATCAGGGAAGTCCGCCAATTGGGAGATGATTCTGATAATAATAAGAATAGTTCTTTCGGAACCAGGGAATCTGTGAATAAACCGGCTCTGATAGTGTGGTAAGCGGAAAAGATTTATTTCGTTCGTACGATTGTGCTTTCTTTCCGTATGATTTTTAGATTCCGATTCTGTGTTTTTTGTGAATTTTGTCTTGTTCCTTTATTAGTAATATATAAATCTAATGTATTAAATGAAAAACTGTTGTTTTAAACTAATCTTATCGGTTGTATTTCTATTGATTATGGCCGATGTACATGCGCAGAACGTGCGGGTAACAGGTGTTGTGTCTGATACGCAAGGTCCGTTGATTGGCGTGAATGTTCGCGTGAAAGATTCTGCAACTGGTGTGATTACCGATATAAACGGTAAATATTCTCTTGAGGTACCTTCGAATTCTACACTTGTGTTTTCGTATATCGGTTATCTGAACCAGGAGCATAAGGTAGGTAATAAAGGTGTTATTAATGTAGTCATGGTAGAGGATACCAAACAACTGGAAGAAGTTGTAGTCGTGGGCTATGGCTATCAGCGGAAAAGTGATGTCGCTACTTCTGTCGCTTCGGTTAAGACGGATGAACTGAAAAGTTACCCGGCAGGAAACGTAGCTGATATGCTTCGTGGACGCGTGGCCGGTGTTAATGTAACAAGTTCGTCGGGAAGGCCGGGTTCCAATCCTAATATTACGGTTCGTGGTAACCGTTCTATCAGTGCATCCAATACTCCTTTGTATGTTATCGATGGTTCTATCTCAGACAGTGAAGAATTCAGTACGCTGAGTGCGGAGAACATCGAGTCCATCGAGATTCTGAAAGATGCCGCTTCGCAGGCTATCTACGGTGCCCGTGCCAGCGATGGTGTTATCCTGGTGACAACGAAACGTGGTAGCCAGGGTAAGATGGAGGTAAGTTACAACGGATATGTAGGTATACAGTCTTTATGGCGCAACTTTGATTTCTACTCACCCGAAGAATATGTAATGTTACGGCGTGAAGCAAAAGCCAATGATAAAGGTGTGATTGATGCACGCGAAATATCCATCGCTGAAGCCTTGGGAGATGATGTCATGCAGCAAGTGTGGGCAAGCGGACAATTTATAGATTGGGAGAAAGAGATGTTGAAGAATGCACTCTATCACAATCATGACGTAACATTGCGTGGCGGAAATGATAAGATACGGATGGCTGCTGGTGTCAATTACTTCGATCAGGACGGAATGGTAACTACAGGTTCTGGTTATCAGAAGGCGGCTTTTCGCCTGAATGTGGATTATAACATTAATAAGTGGATTAGCCTTGGTGTAAACTCGTCTTATGCTCTTACCAAATCCGATCGTGAAGATGGTAGTTTCAGCGAGTTTATCACCCGTACTCCGATTGCACAGATTTATAATGAAGATGGTAGCTATTCACGCTATATTAATTCTAATAATGATGTCAACCCGTTCTATAGAGCGGAAAACTATAAGCGTGAGATTTCCACCAATAGTTACCGTTTGAATGTCTTTCTGGAGTTGAAGCCTTTCAAAGGGTTCAATTACCGCCTGAATACATCGCTCTATAACAGAGAACAGGAAGATGGCGAAGCAAAAGGAGTGAATTATCCGGGTGGTGGAGCTACGGCTAAACTGACTGACAGGGAAGACAGAAGTTATCTGATTGAGAACATCTTTACATACAATGTCCCTATTAAAGACCAGAAGCATAAACTGACGATTACCGCAGTACAGTCTGTTGACCATAAGCAGACAAAGCAGTTGGGCTATGCTACCGACCAATTACCGGTGGATATGGATTGGAACTTCATAGCAAACGGACAGTTTACAGGGTCTCCCATACGTTCCTTTACCGAGAATAACCTGGTTTCTTTCATGGGACGTGCTTCTTATATCCTGATGGATAGATATATTATGAATGTTGCAGTCAGAAGAGACGGCTCCAGTCGTTTCGGAAAGAATAACAAATGGGGTACATTCCCGTCTGTTGCCCTTGCATGGCGTGTGAATCAGGAGAAGTTCCTTCAGAATGCAACCTGGATCGATAATCTGAAACTACGCTTGAGTTATGGTATTGTAGGTAATCAGAATGGTATCGGTAATTATACAACTCTTGGTCTGACTGACAAACTCAGATATGAGTTTGGTGATAATTCCTATATGGGTTATCTTCCCGGAGCAGAACTTACCAATCCTAACCTGAAGTGGGAACAATCCAGAACCGTCAACATGGGCTTGGACTTTGGTTTGTTCCGAAACAGACTGTCGGGTACCATTGAGTATTATAAAACCCGGACTACCGATTTGCTTGTTTATCGTGGATTGAATTCAGCCTTAGGTTACGAAAAGATGCTTGATAATCTGGGAGAAACGAAGTCGAGCGGTATTGATATCAGTGTTAGCGGTGACGTGATTCGTACGAAAGATTTCACATGGAGCCTGGGAGCTAACTTTAGTCAATACTCCAATGAGATCGTTAAGATTGACGATCAGGTGGATGAGAATGGAAAACCGTTGAGCCAGCCTGGAAATAACTGGTTTGTAGGTAAACCTATCAATGTATATTACAATTATGAACCGGACGGTATTTATCAATACACTGATTTTGATATTACCCGTGATGCTTATGGCAAACTGACATATACCTTAAAACCAACCATTGATACAGATGGAGACGGTATACCCGACAAAGTTCTGGAACGTCAGGATGCAGTGGCGCCGGGTTCTGTGAAAGTGAAAGACCTGAATGGTGACGGGAAGATTACGGCAGACGACCGTACTCCTATCTCCAAAGACCCGGACTTTACCCTGTCATTGAACACAAGTCTTAAATGGAAAGGCTTCGACTTCTTTATGGATTGGTATGGAGTATCCGGACGCAAGATTCAGAATGCCTATCTGTCGGATGCAAACAGTGGTGGTTCATTACAGGGAAAATTGAACGGTGTGAAGGTGAATTACTGGACTCCGTTTAATCCTTCAAATGACTTCCCACGTCCTACCCATAATTCGAATGTGACGTATCAGAGTGCCTTGGCCATACAAGATGCCTCTTACATCCGTTTGCGTACTTTGCAACTGGGATATACATTCCCCACCGCCTGGATTAAGAAAATCCAGCTTCAAAAGTTAAGAGTATATGCAACCGCTACGAATCTTCTTACGTTCACAGACTTCCTGTCGTATAGCCCGGAGTTGACTCCCGGTGCATATCCTGAGTCAAGACAGTTTGTGTTTGGAGTAAATTTGTCATTCTAATTATTAAAGACCGAAAAAATGAAGAAAAGATTATATATAGCAGCTTTAGCAATTGCAGCAATTGCGACGTTGCCTTCCTGTGAAGACTTTCTTAATCCTGAATCGAAGACAGACATCACTTACAACTATCTGATAAGTACTCCCGATGGTCTGAGCCGCGCCGTGATAGGATTATACAATATGGAGAGACAGATAGCCAATGGAGATGGAGGTAACCTGTACGTTGTAAATATGTGCGACTATAATACGGACATCATGGTATTCCGTGCCGGAACCAGTGCAGCTATTGCCCGTCTCAATACGCTGTTGCCTAACAATAGCGATGTCGAATCATTCTGGACACACCATTATTCCATTATTGGTAAAGCCAATGAAATCATTGTAAGCGCCGAGAACTTGGGGCTTGATGACGAAGTTGTCCATAAAGCATGGGCTGAGGCTAAGTTCTTCCGCGGGCATGCATACTTTGAGCTATGGAAACGTTTTGAACGTCTCTATCTGAATACACTTCCTACTACGGTAGATAATCTGGTGCGTGACTATAAACCGGCATCTACGGAGGAAATATTCACTCAGATTAAAGGTGACCTGGAAGATGCAATAGCCACTCTTGCCTGGGACATTCCGAATAAGGACTATGGCCGTATCACTAAGGCGGTTGCCAAACATGTGAGAGCGCAGGTAGCCATGTGGGAAAAGGACTATGATAAAGCAATAAAAGAGTGTGAGGATATCTTCAGGGATGGCACGATGTACTCCATGATGCCGAAGACGGAAGATGTTTTCAGCGGGGCGGACCTGCGTAACTCCGAAGTGCTGTGGTCCTACCAATTCTCAGAGAACCTGGGAGGTGGCGGAAGCGGTACTCCATTGATGGGACACCGTCTTGCCATTATTACCACTACCCGCTATCAGTCTAATGCCGGATGTACCTTTGAAGCAGCCCAGGGTGGTTACGGTTGGGGACGTGTTTATCCGAATACTTACTTATTCGGTCTGTATGATAAGGAAAAGGATACCCGCTATGAAAAGCTCTTTATCCACAAGTTCTATTACAATGATCCCACTAATGCCAATTATGGCAAAGAGATACCAGCCGATTTGTATGGCAGTTCCGCCGGATATTTGGAGAAACTGCATCCGATGTCAAAGAAGCATTTTGACCAATGGACCAATGCTACACAGCCTGACAGGACTTCCAGTTTCAAAGACCTGATCGTTTACCGTTTGGCAGAGACCTACCTGATGTGTTGTGAGGCTTACTTCCATCGCGACGGCGGTTCGAGTTCCGAAGCCATCGAATACTATAACAAGACGTGGAGCAGGGCAGGTAATGCTCGTGAGAACGGTCCGCTTACCCTTGATATGATTCTGGATGAATATGCCCGTGAGCTGCATTTCGAAGGAGTACGCTGGCCATTGCTGAAACGTCTTGGACTTCTCTACGACCGGGCTCGTGAACACTCGGGCGACTTGAAGTCGGAAGACCCGTATCTGGATACCGATTATGCCTTGTGTCGTGATTACTTCGTGAAAGGCAAACACGAAATATGGCCTATACCACAGAAGCAGATAGACCTGATGGGAGCAGAAAACTTCCCGCAGAGCGATCCGTGGAAATAGGAGAGTTGACTTTAAATTATAAATTAAAAACAGAATCATAATATGAAAAAACTAACTCTGGTTTCATTGATTTTGAGTATGATACTGATTTCATGTAAAGAGCGTGGGGAAGTGCGTATCATGCCGGAATTTAATTATGACCAAACCACTATAAACATATCGAAGAATGAAGGTTCTTCTGTAACGGCTCTTATTTATACGACGGAGGGTGAGGTTACCGCCGAGTATACGGCAGACTGGCTCTCGGTAGATGTGAATCCGAAACGTGCCATTTATAAAGCTACGGCTGCCAATGAAACAGGTGAACCGCGTTCGACTGTCGTGAAGCTGGTTTCCGGAGAGTTCTCTGTAGACGTAACAGTGACTCAATCAGATAAAGATGCTTCGGAAGAGAAGGCATTGAAAGTGGGACAAGTGACAGAAGACGGACTCGGTATGATATTCTGGGTTGACCCGTCTGATCCGGAATCCGGAAAGGCTATCTCACTGGAACGTTGGGGCGGCAATCCGTATGAAGCATCTATCATGCCACATGGTGCTCTGTCAGCAGTAGACGGCCCGGCGAATACAGCCCTGTTTGTAAATGCAGGCCCTAATGATGCTGCCGCCTTGTGTACAGCATTGGGAGAGGGTTGGTATTTACCGGCATCCAATGAATTGCTCGATTTGTTTGACGCATACAATGGTATCGGGCATGAAGATCCGGCATTCACCAATGCAGTGCCTGCCAATATCAGCGATACGGAAAAAGCGGCCCGTGCCATGTTCGACCAGTACCTGACCGATTTGGGTGGAGCTGTTATAAATGCAGCGGCTGATACGGGCAATGGTGAAAGCTACTGGGCAAGTACGGAAAGTGAAGATGGTCAGAAAGCAAGATACGTCCGCTTCGGTAAGTATGGATTTGACTTTGGTGCCAAGACAGGTACAAGCCGCTTCGTACGTGCCATGAAAGTGATAGGTAACTATAAATTCCCCGAAGAACCTGCGACACTGACCGTTACCCCTACCCAGGTTGGACTGACCAGTGAAGCCGGTGCCACGGCAGAGTCTACCGTAACTACGAATAAGAGTTCATATACGGTAACCATTGAAGGTGATGGCTCCACATGGCTTTCTGTAAGCAAGGCAGAAAACAAGATTACATTCATCGCTTTGTCGGAGAATACCACGGATGGTTCGCGTACGGCGACTGTGACCGTCGTAGCCGGTTCCGGTGAAGGTCAGGCTACGGCTACCATTACCGTAAGCCAGCAGAAAGCTATAGCTGTGGAACCTTTCAAGATAGGCGAGTATGTGACGAAAGATGGGGATACGGAACTTGCTGAAGGCGGTATTGTGTTCTGGGTGGACCCGGCAGATCCTTCCAAAGCCAAGATCGTATCTTTGAAACGAGAGAGCCTGAAGTGGACGAACGGTTTTGCAGAAGGTTTTGGGGTAACGGACGGTGAAAATGGATATGCCAATACGCAGACTA
This sequence comes from Bacteroides sp. AM16-24, assembly GCF_003471885.1. Classification (NCBI taxonomy): domain Bacteria; kingdom Pseudomonadati; phylum Bacteroidota; class Bacteroidia; order Bacteroidales; family Bacteroidaceae; genus Bacteroides; species Bacteroides sp. AM16-24. The sequence goes on along the minus strand of NZ_QRKI01000013.1, from coordinate 35,369 downwards.
TAGCGCAGAGTGAACATGCAGCGGATATTCCGGCTATACAATATTGCAAGGAGAGAGGAGAAGGTTGGTATTGGCCGGCAAGAGACGAGCTGATAGCCTTGTATGATGCCTACAACGGAAATCATAGTTCAAGTTTGCTTCCCAGTCAGCTTCCGGCGGAAGAACAGGCTGCACGTGCTGCATTCGATAAGGTCTTCACCGATCATGGCGGCATTCTCCTGAATACAATGGGGGATACGGAAAACGGTGACAGTTATTGGGCAAGTACGGAGACTACTGACGGTAAGAAAGCTTGTTATATACGTTTTGGTAAATATGTCAGTACCAATAATGCCAAGACCGGAAGTGCGCGTTATGTTCGTTGTGTGAGAAGTGTTTCCAAATAAAATCTTTAAAGGCAAATATCATGAAAATAAAATCATTTTATATAACGGCATCCTTTGCGTGTCTGTTTATGTTGACTTCATGTGTAGACTATGAAGTGAAAGATCCTAACTTCATGCCGCCGGACGTTGTTCTGGACGAAGGTGACGACGATGAAATTATAGAGGGGTTGCCGACTCCCGGAGAAATGCAGGCTTACAGTCCTTCACTTCTGGGTAAACCGTATCGTCCGATCAAAGTGAAGTATTCGAGCCAGTTTCCACCGGTTGCCAGTTGGACTGAAGCAAATACCCGCATCGTGGCTTATATGGGCGAGTATAAGCCAAGCATAAAAACAGAAAGTGACTACAAGGCTATCACCAATAAATATGGTAGCCTTACCACAGGTGCCAAGCAACAAGCCACAGGACGCTTTTATGTGAAGAAAGTCAACGGTCGTTGGTGGATTATCGATCCCGAGGGATATCCTCACTATGAAAGAAGTGTGACTTCCCTCAGGTATGGTTCTTCTTCGCGTAATAAGGAAGCTTGGAACAAGCGTTTTGGCAATGATAATATGTGGTTATCGAAGACGCAGGCAGAACTGGCCTCTATCGGCTTTCATGGCACCGGTGCTTTTTGTACCAATACATATAGTAAAATTCAGGCGCATAATCAAAGTAATCCCAATGCACCTATGACTCTTGCACCTTCGTTTGGCTTCCTCAGCCAGTTCAGATCGCAGAATGGGCATGCCTATCCTGGAAATACTTCTGATAATGAATTGGGGCTTGTGTTGTACAGTGATTGGGCGGACTTCTGTAAATCTTATATCCGTTCGGCCATGGCGTCTTATTTGAATGATGCAAATGTATTGGGATTCTTTTCGGACAATGAGATAAATTTCTCTTCACAGAATTCAAGAATTCTGGACCGTTTTCTGAAACTGACAGACCGGACGGATATCGCTTATCTGGAAGCTAAGAAGTTTATGGAAGAGAAGAATGCAACAAGTGTGACCGATAACCTGAATAGTGAGTTTGCCGGCAGGTTGGCCGAACTCTATTACAAGGGAGTTAAGGAAGCCATCAAGAGGATTGATCCGGGAATGATGTATCTGGGAACCCGTCTGCATGGAACACCGAAATATCTGCAACATGTGGTGGCTGCTGCGGGCAAGTATTGTGATATCATCTCTATCAATTACTATAGCCGTTGGAGTCCGGAGTTGACTACCTATGTGAAGCAGTGGGGCGAAGATTGGGCGGATGCTCCCTTTATGGTTACTGAGTTTTATACAAAGGGTGTGGAAGATTCTGACCTGAACAACCAGTCGGGTGCCGGATTCTCTGTTCCCACTCAGAATGACAGGGCGTACGCATACCAGCATTTCACTTTGGGTTTGTTGGAAGCCAAGAACTGTGTCGGCTGGCATTGGTTCAAGTATCAGGATGATGATGGTACGGATAATAGCAGTAAGCCCGCTAATAAAGGGGTGTATGACAACTATTACGAGATGTACCCCTATCTGAGTAAGTTCATGAAGGAAGTGAATTACAATGTTTACAACCTTATTGAGTATTTTGATAAATAAACAGATTTATCAGATTGACATTTTGCATTTCTAAAGCCCCGGGAGTCTCTGCTTCGCAGCCCGGGGAGAGGAGGCTTGCAAATTCGCGAATGAAAATCTATATTTGTCAGATTATGAGTTGGATATATAAATACGTACAACTCTAAAAAGCGGGAAATAGCTTGTTCGGGCTCTTTGACTATAAGGCTTTTGCAGAATGTATGCTTCTTTGGTACAGAAACTATATACCTAATGTGCAGGAACTATATATCTGACGCGTTGGAACTATATATCTGATACGTCAGAACTATAGATGCAATCTGCAGAATATAGAGTTCCTGTACATAGAATATGTATAACGGGTGTATATTATGCAATATTCCGCATTTATATTCAAACCCAAGAGGCATTGACAGTCTGTTTGGTTTTTCCGGATAAAATGCGTTGTAAGGCAAAAGCCTGTTTCCCTCTCTTTTTGTAAAGACAAATAGGAAATTCAGGTATTATAAGAAATAAAATAATAAGTATAAACCTTTAAAAGGATGATGATGAGAAACGGAAATAAAGTTTTAGTTATAGGTTTGGTTCTGTTGGCAGGATTCGCCTCTTCGGCATCGGCAGTGACAAAAGGTATGAAAAAGGTTGTTGAGGATGCGCTCGACTTCTCTGTCAGACAGTCAATGTCCATGTTCGGTGAGATGAAAGACCAGAAAGGCATATTGCCCAGAACGGCGAAGGATGGAGAGATGATTACCTGCGATTCCGGTTGGTGGACAAGTGGTTTCTATCCCGGTACGTTATGGTATTGTTATGAGTATAGCAATGATCCGCAGGTGAGGGCAGCCGCCGAAGAAATGACTTCGCGTGTAGAAAAGCAGAAGTATACGACCAGCAATCACGATGTTGGCTTTATCATCAATTGCAGTTTCGGCAATGGCTACCGCCTTACCCGTAATGAAGCTTACAGGGAAGTGATAGAGACTGCGGCCAAATCCTTATCCACCCGCTTCCATCCGGTGACGGGTTGCACTCGCTCGTGGAACAGCAAGAAATGGCAGTTCTCCGTAATCATTGATAACATGATGAATCTGGAACTTTTTACGGTAGCCTCATCCATGACGGGAGATAATTCTTACTATAATAAAGCAAAGTCTCATGCCGACCGTACAATGATCAATCATTTCCGTCCGGATGGCAGTTCATTCCACGTGGTTAGTTATGATACGATTACAGGAAAGGTGCTGAACCAAGTGACACACCAGGGCGTGGGTGATCAATCTGCTTGGTCGCGTGGTCAGGCATGGGGATTATATGGATTTACTATGATGTACCGACAAACGGGTAAGAAAGAGTATCTGGACCATGCTATTAAAATCGGTAAGTATATTATGAACCACCCGCGTTTGCCTAAAGATAAAATCCCTTACTGGGACTTTGATGCTCCCGACATTCCGAAAGCCGATAGAGATGCTTCGGCCGGTGCCATTATGGCTTCGGCTTATGTGGAGCTGAGTACTTATGTAGAAGGCGAACTGGGCAAGCAATTCCTTGCAATAGGTGAACAGCAAATAAAGTCGTTGGCTTCTCCGGCCTATCGTGCCAGGAAAGTAGGCGATAACAATCATTTTATCATCAAGCATTGCACTGGTTTCATGGCAAAGCAGTATGAGATAGATGCTCCATTGACGTATGCCGATTATTATTTTGTAGAGGCTTTGCTTCGCTATAAGAATTTGTTGGAAGGGCGTCCGGTAGTTGAGACGATTACGGCTTTCTCTGAAAATCCGGATCGTTCTGCCTGGTTGAGTTCACTCCATCGTATCTCCTATCCGTTGCTGACGAATATGGCGAAAGGTGAACTTCGTAAAAATATGCCGGTTGAATCTATCGCTGCTGATATGCAGAAAAGAAGAGAAGTGACACATCTGGAAGCTTTAGGCAGACTGATTACAGGTATTTCGGCTTGGCTGGAACTAGGTCCCGACAATACGATAGAAGGTAAACTGCGTGCCCGGTACATCGATCTGGCGTTAAAGTCGATTGCCAATGGAGTTGATCCGGAATCGCCCGACTACCTGAACTTCAATAACGGACGTCAACCCTTAGTGGATGCCGCTTTCCTGGCTCACGGGCTGTTGAGAGCCCGTACACAACTGTGGGATAAACTGGATAAGACCACTCAGGAACGGGTAATCAAGGAACTCAAATCATCAAGAGTGATAAAACCTTCCGAAACCAATTGGCTGTTTTTCTCGGCAATGGTGGAGGCTGCCTTAAAGGAATTTACCGGCGAGTGGGAGTATGACCGGGTGAAATATGCCTGTGACCGCTTTGAACAGTGGTATAAAGGAGATGGCTGGTACGGTGACGGGGCCGATTTCCATCTGGACTATTACAACAGTTTCGTTATCCACCCGATGATGGCGGAAGTGCTGGGTGTGATGAAGAAACACCAGATAGAAGGTGCCATACCTTACGAACTTGAACTCGAACGCTATGCCCGCTATGCAGAGCAACAGGAAAGAATGATTTCTCCCGAAGGGACTTTTCCGATAGTGGGTCGTTCATTGGCTTACCGTTTCGGGGCTTTCCATGCTTTGTCCGACGTTGCTTACCGGAAATTGCTTCCGGAAAGAGTGAAACCTGCACAAGTGAGATGTGCACTGACAGCAATTATCAATCGGCAGACACAAGCTCCCGGAACATTCAACCCCGAAGGATGGCTGCGGGTGGGCTTTGCTGGCTATCAGCCTCATATTGGAGAGAGTTATATTTCAACAGGTAGCCTCTACTTGTGCTCTGCTGTGTTCGTAGCCCTTGGTTTGCCGGAAGCAGATGAGTTTTGGGCTTCGCCTGCAGCAGACTGGACTTGCAAGAAGGGATGGGCAGGCGTCGATTTGAATGTGGACAAGGCCTTGAAGAAATAAGGATGAATTCTAAGAAGAATTGCTTATGAAGAAATTCGCAAATGTCGTGTTGTATGGATGTGGCATTTCATTGTTTGCTTCCTCTTGTGTGCAGAAAGCTGAAGAAAAGAAGCTGAATGTCCTTTTCATCATGACCGACCAGCAGAGGTATGATATGCTGAGTTGTGCAGGCAATCGCTATGTCAGTACTCCTTCATTAGATCGTTTGGCTGAGAACGGTGTCCGGTTTGAACATAATTATTGTGCAAATCCGGTATCGATGCCGTCACGTTTTGCAATGGTAACAGGACGTTATGCCGGCGAAATAGGTTATACAAATAACTCTACTAAGCCGGATACTTTAAGAGTCTTGCCGGCTGCCCGTGAAAGTTCGGTTGGAAATTTTTTCCGTAATGCCGGCTATCAGACAGTCTATTCCGGTTATCCGGGCTTTTATTGTGGAAGGACTCACATGGAGGAGTATGGTTTTACCCAGAATGGTACGGATTATTACGAGGGTCCTGCCGATTTTGCCGAGAACTTTCTTGCTGGCTATAATCCGGCTCAGGATGAACCTTTTTTCCTATATCTCTCTTTCATGAATCCTCATGATATTTGTTATGGGGCAGGTTTTGATCCGAGATTTCCCGATGAGCTGCGCCCTCATCAGATAGCTGCTACGCAGAAGTATATAGATTTGCGTAAAACACTAAGTGATGAAGAATATCGTGCACAGATACCTCCCGTACCTGCCAATGTGGAACCCAACGGGACGTATGCCGAAATGAAAGCAATCGGTTCCGGTTCCCGTGACTGGACAGAAGAGCAGTGGGATTTCTATCGTTGGATGTATTGCCGGCTTGTAGAAGATGTGGAACAACAGATCGGACGTATCCTGGCTGCGTTGGAAAACTCCGGTCTGGCAGATCATACGATTGTTGTCTTTACTTCAGATCATGGAGAAATGGGACAGTCTCATGGCCTTGTTTTTAAAAGTCGCTTGCTTGAAGAAGCTACCCGTACACCGCTTATTATTTCCGGTCCGGGAGTGAAGAAAGGAGTTGTAGACTCAAAAAGCTTGACTAGCGGAATTGATCTGGTACCTACGTTATGCGATCTGGCAGGAATTCCCGTACCGGAGAACTTGTCCGGTAAGTCACTGAAACCGGTTCTGACCGGGCAAACGGATAAGATTGACCGTGAATATATTATCGTAGAGTCTAGTTCAGGCTATCAGATTAATGACGGACGTTATAAGTATACAGCCTTTACGCGTGGAGATAAGGAAGCGTCTTTGATGGATATTCTGGCTGATCCTGGCGAAATGTCCGATAAAGTTGCTGATCCGGCTTATGTAGCAGAGAAAGAACGCTTGCACGGTTTATTGATGAAGGAAATTAAAAAAATAACAGAACAGCTTCCGGCAGAGAAATAAGCCGGAAACTCTATTAATCTCAGTATTGGCATGAAAAATAAATTATCCCTTTTATTGGTGTCTTTTTTTCTCTTCTCCTGTGCGGAGAACAAACAGCTAACGGAACAGCAGACAACGTTTTGTAATCCGATGAATTTGGATTACGGTTGGGGATGTTTTCAGAAGAGAGAGAAGAAAGCCCGTACGGCTGCCGATCCGGTAATCGTATTGTTCAAAGACAAATATTATCTTTTTACTACAATGGATATCGGCGGTTATCGTGTATCCGACGACTTGATTACATGGAAGGATGTCTATTTTAATCCGGAGATACATGTATCTGCCCTTGATATTGATCATTATGTGGCACCTGCTGTATCTGCGGATGATAATTATGTCTATTTTATAAACTTTACCCGCGACCGTTCCAAAAAGAAAGTAGACGTGATTCGCTCTGCTGACCCGGAAAATGGAAAATGGGAAAAATGCGGGGAGGTACGATGTATGGCCGATCCCTGTCTGTTCATTGATGATGGGCGCTTTTATTTCTATTATGGGCTGGGTGCAGAACAATCTACTACTTTCTTTGAAGTGAATCCTGAGACTTTTGAGGAAATAGAAGGTACGAAGAAGGTGCTTCGTGAATATATTACGGACGTTAAAGAGTGCACTTCCGGTTATCACTTCGGGCGCAGAGAACTGTATGATGAAATCGACGCTTCTGCCTGGATGGGTAAGTTCCAGAAGATACCTTGCCCTGAGGGTGCCTGGATTGTGAAGAACAATGATAAGTATTACCTGCAATATGCCACGCCGGGAACCATTTGTAACTGGTATTGCGATATCGTTATGGAGAGTGATAGCGCGAATGGAGGCTTTATTGAACAGCCTTACAATCCTGTTTCGTTGAAGGTCGGTGGTTTTATTGGTGGGGCAGGCCATAGTTGTGTATTCAAAGATAAGTATGGTAACTGGTGGCAGGCAACTTCCATGTGGATTGGTAACCACGATGAATTTGAAAGAAGAATCGGATTGTTCCCAGTATCATTTGATGCGAAAGGGCGGATGAGAACTCATACCGTATTGGGTGATTATCCGATGCTATTGCCTCAGAAGAAGTTTGAGCCGCAGGACATCTCTGCTTTCGGCTGGATGCTCCAGTCTTTCAATAAAGCTTGTATGGCTTCTTCTTCGCTTTCGGGTTTTGAACCGGAGAAAGCAGCGGATGAGAATGTCAGGACGTGGTGGTCGGCAGAAAGCGGTAATGCAGGTGAGCATTTCGTAATGAACTTTGGTAAGAAAGTGCAGATTAACTCTGTTCAGATCAACTTTGCCGAACAGGATATAAATCCGGAGGCTCCCAAAGAGACAGACTATCATGCCTACAAACTATATACTTCGAACGATGGGCATACCTGGAAGTTGCTTGCTGATAAGTCCGGAAACAAAACAGCGGTTCCTCATGAATATCTGGAACTCTCCAAACCTGTAGAAGCTTCTTATATGAAGGTGGAGAATGTACATACTCCCAAAGAAGGTAAATTTGCACTGTTGGATTTGCGGGTATTCGGTTCCGGTTATTCGGATAAGCCCGGACAGGTGAAAGAACTTTCTGTGAAAAGAAACCAGGAAGATGGAAGATACGCCTCGATTGCCTGGAATAAAGCATTCGGTGCCGACGGTTATTTGGTTCGCTTTGGTTATCAACCCGACTTTCTGAATCAATGTATTCAGGTGAAGGGAAATGAAACCACTGAACTTTTGCTGCATATTCTCACTAAAGGCGTGAAGTATTATTATCGTGTGGATACCTATAATGACAGTGGAATTACGGAAGGTAATGTTATTTCGGAGTAGGACTTTGGTTCTTCTCCCTATGTTGACTTGTGCTGGGCTTATGCAAGCTCAGCACAAGCCTAATGTTGTTATCATCTTTACCGATGATCAGGGATATCAGGACCTTGGTTGCTACGGATCGCCGTTGATACAAACCCCGTCAATAGATGGGATGGCAAGGGAAGGACTAAAACTGACAGACTTCTATGTATCTGCTTCTGTCTCCAGTGCCTCACGTGCGGGCCTTTTAACGGGACGGCTGAATACCCGGAATGGAGTGAAAGGAGTATTCTTTCCGGAATCCGAAGGTATGCCTTCCGAAGAGATAACCTTGGCAGAAGCATTGAAAGAACAAGATTATGCAACAGGTTGTTTCGGTAAATGGCATCTAGGTGACTTGAAAGGTCATCTACCCACAGATCAGGGGTTTGATAAATACTTCGGTATTCTTTATAGTAACGATATGTATATCGGCCCTTCTCAAAAATTTGCGTCTAATGCTGTGTTTAGAGAAGGATATACTCTGTCTGAAGCTAAAGCGGATCAGGACTTTGTGAGAAATGCTCCCAACAGAGCGACGATAAAAAAGAGACTCAATAGTGTATCTCCTTTGTTTGAAGGAGATGAAATCATAGAATACCCCTGTGATCAGTCTACTACTACCCGTCGTTATTTTGATAAAGCGATTGAGTTTGTAGGGCAGAATAAAGAGAAACCTTTCTTTGTTTACATTACTCCTTCGATGCCCCATATTCCTTTATTTGCATCCGAGCAGTTCAGAGGCAAGAGCAAACGTGGGCTTTATGGAGATGTTGTGGAAGAAATAGGTTGGAATGTCGGACGCTTTCTCGACTATCTGGATCAACAAGGATTGGCGGAAAGCACGTTGGTTATTTTTGCATCTGATAATGGGCCGTGGTTAGGTTACAAAGAAAATAGCGGTTCTGCCGATCCGTTACGTGGCGGTAAATTCTCGTATTATGAAGGCGGGGTACGTGTACCTTGTATTCTGCGTTGGAAGGGTACTATCCCGGCAGGAGTAACCAGTGATGCGATAATTGCCAGTATTGACCTATTCCCAACAATAATGCATTATGCCGGTTGCAAATCGTTCAGGCAGGAGATTGATGGAGTGGATATATCATCATTCTTGAAAAACCCTTCTTTGCGGTTGCGTGATGAGTATGTCTATGTAAAAGGTGGTGAGGTGCATGGAATACGTAAAGGAGATTGGGTTTATTTGCCTAAAACGGGAAATAGTAAGTTTAAGGAAGGTGATGTGCCTGAGTTGTTTAATTTAAAACGGGATATTGGAGAGACTAATAATCTTCATCTGGAATATCCAGAAAAGGTGAAAGAATTACAGGAAGTAATGCTGCTATACCAGGCTTTAAAAGTTAAAAAATAGACTTTTAGGGTATCATTAATGAAAAAAGATATGTTTTTTTGCAACCTGTGATTCTCTTTCTGCGTCTAATAGATAAATAAAAAACAGAAGAGTTATGAAAGCAAATTTATCTATGGATGATATCCGTACAAAAGTAGAAGAGTATATAAAGAAAGCAGGCCGTGCTACAGGTCGTCCTGTGCTTACAGCCTATTATGTAATGACTGCTAATACGACCCCCGATAGTGAGCGCACCAATATAATGCTTGCTTTGGTAGCCATTGTCTTCCCTACCAGTATAGAGGATGTTCTGGGACAACTCTTTATGGTAGGTAAAGGTTTTGCTGCTGTCTATGCTTATAAAAAGGTAAAGAAATATATCACTCCCCAGATTAAAGATAAGGTGGAAGCTAAACTCGATGAGTGGTTCCATGATAATGTGACGGAGGTGGAGACGCTATATTTGGAATAGTTTGAAATGTAACAGAGGTTGCCTCAACTTAATGAGGCAACCTCTGTTTTTATCTGCTTGTGCCAGCTATCGCCTTTAGGGAGTAACTCATTAAAGAGGACTACAGAGTTAGAGAGGTTTTAAGGCATATGTATAGCGATATACTTTATTCTTTAACAAGAACTCTTTATGGACTCTGGGCGACCAACTGTCGTCTCCTCCAAGCCCCATTTGCTTATAATCAATATGCAACCAGTTCTTTTCACCACGAATTAATGTATGTTCTTTCTTACTACGGTTCAAATCTTTATCGGAGTAATTCTGAATATTAAAATTGAAGAGTGGCTTTCCGGTTATGCGTATTCCGTTTCCGGAATCATCGTATATTTCCAGCCAGCGGTTATCCGTTTTGTTTCCGTTTTCTTGGGGCATGATATGTGAAAAGAACTGTTCGCTGACCATCGCTTTATAGATACCGACGTAAGCAGATTCTTTTCTGTCATCATAGCTTTCATGAGGTCCTCTTCCAAACCAGGTCAGATTTTGCCACTCAACGGGTAGGGCACATTCCATCCCGACTCTTGCCAATGACAAGACATCTACATTTACATGAAAGACCACATCAATGATAACTTCACCTTCGGGAGAAACCATATAATTTGCCTTTTGCAGGATATTGCCTTCTTTGCATTCCAATAGATTATTGGCATAAACTTGTACATATCCGGTAGGTAGAACCGTGAAATCCAGTTGCTTCGGTTTTATCTTGTAACCGTCGAGTCCTGCTTTGCGCCACGAACTTGCATAAGAGTTGTTGCGTCCTTCGTCGTTGTCGGTCGGAACCCGCCAGAAGCATGGCAGCAGGGGAGATTTAAGCAAATCACTTCCTCTGTAAACGAACTGTGACATTGCTCCGGTGAGTTTATCAAATTGTATATGAAATTTTTTTCCCGTAACTGTAAGTCCGTTTTTCCTTTCCACCCGGAGAGGGGAAGCGGTGCTGGCTTCTCTTTCTATGGACGGTTGGGGAAGCAAATCTAAAGCTAATTGTTCGGAAGCTATCTCAACACTGCCCTCAGAGTAGTTCCGTTTTTTCGTATCATAAAAACTAAAATTTACATGATACTCATTTCCTGCTTTCAGATTTTGCCTGGAGAAATTCAATTCTATCAATTGCCTGCTTTGGGGAGCTATATTCAAAGTGGTAATGGTATCACGCTTTATAGGAATTCCATTTTCTAATAATGTCCAACACAAAGTAATTCCTTTTGTATCTACAAAGTAATTTGTGTTTGATATTGAGACAAGACCTTCGTTTATGTCTATATTCTCTACGTTGAAATTTTGATAGACCTTTTTCAGCTCATATATCTCCGGTTGGACTTCCCGGTCAGGGTTTACCAAACCGTCATTTGAATTAGCCCCGTCGCTATAATTCATGACTTCCCAATATTCTTTCCCGCCTTTTTTTTTCAGGCATAATCCCTGGTCTACCCAATCCCAGGTAAACCCTCCGTGCATACGTGGATATTTATAAAATAGATTCCAGAACTTTCTGAAATTGCCTAAACCGTTTCCCATAGAGTGAGCATATTCACATATCAACATAGGACGTGACTGATCCTCATTATACTGTTTGATAATCTCATTAAGCGGGTTGTACATATTGGAAATGAAGTCATACCTTGAAAGTACTTTAGCATAAGCAGGATTCTTTGCCTCATAATGAACCGGACGTTTTTCAGGATCATACCTTTTTATCTCTTCATAGGCCTTGTCAAAGTTCTTTCCCCAACCGGATTCATTTCCCATAGACCAGAAGATGACAGAAGGGTGATTCTTATCCCTTTCCACCATGTTCACATTCCTTTCGACAATGGCCTTTTTCCACTCATCCCTTTCTCCGACATGGAATCCTTTTGCCCACAAGCCATGACTCTCTACATTAGCTTCATCCATTACATATAGCCCATATTCATCACACAAGTCATACCAATCCGGATGATTGGGATAATGGGACGTTCTCACTGCATTTATATTAAATGATTTCATCAGTTTTATATCACGCTCCATTATCTCGCGTGTAATGTATCGTCCAGTGTAGGGATCGAACTCATGCCTGTTGACTCCTTTTATTTTTATAGGTTGTCCGTTCAACAGCAACAGTCCATTTTTAATTTCTACTTTTCTGAATCCTATCTTCTGGCTAATAACCTGTTGAACGGTTCCATGCTTTCTTGATAGTTCTATGTCCAAGCGATATAAATCAGGTGTTTCTGCCGTCCACTTTAACGGAGAAAATATTTTCTCTGAGAATGAGATTTCTTGTTTTTCCCCCGAGGCTACACTGAACGAAAACTGTCTTGTCCATATCAGTTTGCCGGTTGTTTCTTTTAAAGAAACACGCAAACAACCATCGCTGACGGGTTCTCTTGTCTCATTCTTTATGGAAACGACTGCATTCAATTCTGCATCCTTATACTCCATATCCAGGTTGGGGGAAATAGAGAAATCCCTGATGTGGACTTTAGGAAGTGCAAACAAAAAGACATCACGATAGATGCCGCTTAATCTCCAATAATCCAAGTCTTCTAAGTAACTGCCGTCAGACCAATTTAGAACCTGGACAGTCAACTGATTTTCACCCTTCTGCAAATATTTGCTGATGTTAAACTCTGCCGGCAACATTCCGTCTTCATGATATCCCACTTTTTCCCCGTTCACCCAGACATACATGGCAGATTGTACTCCGGCAAAGTGCAGAAAGATTTCTTCATCTTTCCAATCAGCCGGAACAGCAAAGTTCCGGCGGTACAGGCCTATCGGATTGGATTCTCGGGGAATATAGGGTGGATTAGGTTCAAAAGGGTATTTCACATTCGTAAAAACAGGTGGATCATATTCTCCTTGCAGCTGCCAGTTGCCAGGGACTTGAATATAATCCCATGAACCATCATTATAGTTCGTGCTATAAAAAGCTGCTGGCAAGGCATATATTCCGGAGATATATTTAAATTTCCACTCTCCGTTCAGAGAGTGTACCATAGAAGATACTCTTCGTTCTGCCTCTGCTACAGATCGATAAGGTATATAAGAGGCATGAGCCGGTTCCGTATTTATACTGTTTACTTCAGGATTTTCCCATTCGGACAATACTTCCTGAGAATGGGCAAGTGTTACAGCCCAACATATAATAGCTAGGACCAATATTCTTTTCAGCATATCTATTTTGTGACATTAAATGTTTGGTACATAAAAAACTGTTCTCTTTTGTCATTGGGGGTAGGTTGTATATCTACTCTCTCTAACATAACCCCTTTTACATCCGACGTTACAATAGCAGGTCTGTAATCAAAAGAGTGAACTTTCAATTTCACATTATCCAGCCGGATATCATCTGCATGACGTATGAAGATTCCCCAAGCAGGAAGTTCCTTGAATTGTGAGAACTCCGGATAAGCTGTTCTCATCTCAGGTATTCCTTCCAGTTCTTTTGCGGTCAGTCCGCATTTGGCATAGAAGGGATTGCCTCCTCCCGGAGATTCTATATCTATATTCTTGAGAGTAATCCCTTGAATTCGGTCTTCAGGTAAACCGATAATGCTTGCCGGAGAAATGTTACGGGGCAGATGCTCTACCGGACCTTCATATGGATAGCCCGCATCAGGCTTAGAGTTTGTCAACTTTACATTGAAGTTTGAAAGAGTGACATTTTTCATAAGCGGCCTCTTCCCGGAATTCCAGCGGTCTCCTATTCGCAGGTAGAATGCATTTCCTACATTCACAGCATGTACGCTATCGACAAATATGTTTTCGATGATACCTCCGTCCACAGTGGCGAATGTTACGGCGGAACGGTAGGTGTTATAAACCGTAAGATTCTTGATGATAAAGTCACGAAAACCTCCTTTTGATGCTGTTCCGAATTTTAAGCCACTGGCACTTGAACGTATGATGCAATTATCAACTACCACATTCTGGCAGATTTGCGATGGTTCATGTGATTTGAAACAGATACCATCATCGGCGGCATCGAAAAAGGAATTGCTGATTCTGACGCTATCGCAATCTACGATATCTATTCCGTCATTATTCCAGTAAGATTTGCAATCAACATTTATATTGTCTATAATGACTTGCTGGCACTGGTCGTAGGCTTGATTCCAACTTGCCGGATCGTGCATCCGTATCCCTTCAATCCGTACATTCCGGCATTCTCTGAAATAAATATTGTGGGGACGGTTTGTTTCATCAGGCCTGTCCATGTGCAACGGATCATCTATAAGTCCTCTCTGGATGTATGAGATCAGATTGTTCGCTACTATAAATCCTCTGCCATCAATTGTTCCTTCGCCTGTCACACCGATATTATCTTGCTGTACGGCAAAAAGCAAGGCTGTCCGTTGTATATATTCATCCTTTTTATAATCTAAGGCATTACATGAACCCAATAAAACAGCTCCTTGCGCTAAGTGCAAAGTAACATTGGATTTTAAATATATAGTGCCGGTCAAATAGTTTCCGGTATCAAAAATGAGTTTTCCTCCTCCTGCCGTGTGGACATAATCAATCGCATATTGGATGGTGTGCGTGTTCAAAGTTACTCCATCAGGTTTTGCCCCAAAATCCATTATAGAGTAATCTTGTCCCCGGACACCGGTCCAACAGAGGAATAGAGCCGACAAAGCATATAGTAATTTTCTTTTTAACATAGTATCAAATCATTATTTTTTCATCTTTACATATAACTCATTCAAAACTTCCCTTCGCGTAGAAACTCCCGACTGGACTTTTATATTCAATTTAGAAAAGTGCTTCCAGTAACTTAAAGTCTGTTCCTCTATCGCTTCGTCTAATCTTGCTTCCCATTCGGGCAAAAAGCCTCGAAGTCCCATGTATTGCACCATTGAGAAATCTTTATCATCCAATGAGACGTCTTTATAGTAAACCAGAGTAGTGCCTTGCTCAAGCAAGATATCTTGCATCATAGATATATTGATGTTCCTGACTTTTACCTTTTCATCTATTGCAACCGAAGACGCTACACCGGCAGCTTGTCCCATAGCCATCCAGCATGGTTCCATCCTGAGTGTAGAGAAACCGATGTGGGAACCAGAGATAGGGACTGGGAACAATAAATTATCTACCTCCTTGGGAACAATCACTCCATAAGGAACAGTGTAAGGTGATGTCGGATAGCCCAGAAAACCATTCAGGTGTACCATGCCGGGTTCCCGCTTATGGGTGGCATGTGAATCAAATCCATAATGGCTGGCTGTAATACTTGATAAGTACACAGGAGGTCTTCCACCACCTTTTACAGGCATCGCATCACTTGCTATGAAAAAATGAAGTCCTTCGAATCGACGTCCTTCACGTACATATACTTGTCTGGGAAAATGCCCGTTATCTGTGTATTCATCTTTTGCATACCCCCATTCGCGAGCTGCTTTCCGGAAATGATCGGGTAATTCTTTATCGTTTTGGGCAAACCAGAGCAATCCCTCTGTATATTCCCTTAGTCTTGTTGCAAACTTGTCACGCCATGTCCAACCGGCTGTAGGCCATGCCCAGTTCTCTTCGGGCAGATCTGACGAGACAAAGGCAGCATGCTGGTTATTGGCATCTGTTTTTTCATTTGGAATCTCAACCAGGTTTACTACTTTCCCAAGCCCCCATTTGTCACCGGGAATCATAGTAGGATTACCTTTAGCTATATGCTTTCTATTAGCTTCTAACATTTCCGGAGTAACATTCACCATCTCAGCTTGGGTATGACGCCCCGTCCAGACATCATCGATAATAGATGTATATTCATTGCGGTCATAATTTAGGGGCTTTGTTATGGGTACTTTATTATTCGGATTTTTGGTTAGGCACAACCGGTAGTTGTAGGCTTGGACAGCATTATCTCCAATAAATGTGGAAGCATCCATTTCCGGACCATGCCAATATTTGTAAACACTACCTGCTCCGGGTTCTCCAAATTCATTTTTACCTTCTCGCCCTACTCTAAAGGGTACTCCGGCTGCTGCTGCCAGATCTCCCTCATAGGTTGCATCAATGAAAATCTTGCCTCGATACTCTTCTTGAGTATTTTTATCACGATTCAGTATATTGATTTGCACAATCTTGTCATCTACTTTTTTTAGATTGCGGGGGCTGGAATCAAATTGTCGCATTGTCAAAACTGTTATTAGACCTTTATATTCTCCCAGCCAGTCAGTAAATACTTGTTCTGCTACTGAAGGTTCGAAACGGAAACCATCATCACATCTCTGATATTGTGTGGAAGCCACACCATATTTCTTTTTGTAATAGTCTTTGATGCGGCAAGTGAACTCTCTGAACAATCCTGTAGTAGCTGCCCGGGTTACAATATCCGTTGCTCCCAGCCCATTGGAAGGCAGGCCTCCGATATGCTGTGTACGTTCCAGAATAACAGATGTTTTCCCAAGCTTGGCAGCTGCAAGTGCTGTGGTCAATCCGCCGGGCGTTCCTCCCACTATAACAATATCATATGTTTGCTGTGCAAAAACATTGATACTCCAAAATAATAGTAAAGTTATTAGTAATTGTTTCATTGTGGTTTCTATTTAGTGATATTAGTAGATTGATATACATGTATCTGTTGTTTCTTTTTTCCGGGTTCCTGGATTTTCATTTTACTCATGTTGACATGGTGTGCGTCATCCAGTACTATAGCTGGTCTATAATCTCTTTTTCGGGCAATAAATGTAATGTTCTCTAAAGCAATCCCCTCAACATGTCGGAGATAGAGTCCCCACGCCGGGAGTTCTTTGAAACATGAAAATTCAGGATACGAATCTGCCAACTCAGGAACTTTATCTAATTCTTCCGGAGTAATGCCGACCTTTGCTATTTCCGATTTTCCTGCTCCCGGATGATTGATTACCACATTTTTCAGAGTCACGTGTGTTATGGGATGCCCTTTTAGTCCAATGATACTTGCCGGAGATATATTTCTGGGCATATGTTCTATTGGTCCCTCATACTCATATCCTGCATCCGGTTTCCCTTCGGGAATTTCTACATACAAATTAGAAATAAGGACGGAGTCCATAGAACCTACTTTATCCGAATGTGTACGGTTGCCTATCCGAAGGAATATAGCATTTCCTGTATTATAAGCTTGTAAACTATCCACTACAATGTTTCGGACATATCCTCCGTCAGGAGTGGCTATCGTTAATGCTGAACGATAAGTATCATAAATCTTATTGTTTATAATCCGGATATTTTCATATCCTCCAACTGTCATAGTGCCTAATTTTATTCCGTTAGCACTCGAACGCATGGTACAATTACGAATCACTACGTTTCGACATGCAACTTCGGCTTTATGGGATTTCAAGCAGACTGCATCGTCCGAAGCGTCGAAGAAGGAATTTTCTATCACTACGTTCCGGCAATCGACGATATCAATACCATCGTTATTCCAATATGCTTTATTGTCGACTGTAATTCCCCTCACCCATAGCGAGTCGCACTCTTCGTATTCCTGTGTCCAGTCACAGGTGTTTTTTATAGTGATTCCTTCTATAGTTATACCCTGGCATTGCTTGAAATGAATCCCTCGCGGTCTACGCGGTCTGTCATTCTCCAGAGGATCTTTGATAAAACCTTTATGCACTTGGTCGATTATATTATATGATACTTGGCGTCCTTGTGCATCAATGACTCCTTTCCCATAAATAGCTATATTCTTTTGACTTATAGCTCGAATCATACTATAGCAAGGTCCTTCCATATTATAGTCGTACGGGTTTAGAGAGCCTACCAGTATTGCCCCTTCCTTTAATTGTATCGCTACATTCGATTTGAGTTCAATGCTACCTGTTAAATACCGGCCGACATTAAACACTAGAATACCTCCTCCTTCTTTGTGAATATAGTCAATGCCGGTCTGGATAGAATTAGTATTCAACGTTACTCCATCAGACTTTATGCCAAAGAAAGATGCATTATATTCTTTGCTCCATACTGAAGAGCAAGAAAGAAAAAAAAGGATTGATAATATATATATTCTCATAATCAACTATTTAAATGTTTCTGACGGATTGTCTGTCATGATAAATTCTAAAAGACCTCCGTCTGTGATTTCATGATGAAAGATTCTGAAGCGTTTTAATTCTTTTCCATTCAAGAAGACCGCCTTTACATATTTATTCTCTTTCGATAAGTTCTCAGCACGAATGGTGAAATTCTTTTCACCTTCCAGACGTAACACCATTTCTTTCAATTGAGGAGCACCAATAATATATTCTCCACTGATAGGATCTACGGGGTAAAATCCCATAGCAGAGAACAAATACCATGCGGACATCTGTCCACAATCGTCATTCCCGCATAATCCGTTGGGAACGGGCAAATAAAAACGATCAAAAATTTCACGGATAAGTTCTTGCGTTTTCCAGGGCTCTCCTGCATAATTATATAGGTAAGCCACATGATGGCTGGGCTCATTACCATGAGCGTATTGTCCTATAAGCCCGGTCACATCAGATACAAAACCTGTATTTACAGTTTTGTTCTCAAGTCGGAAAAGTGAATCGAGTTTTGCTGTAAATGCTTTATTTCCTCCCATCATTTCAATCAAAGAATCTACATCGTGTTGCACATGCCATACATACTGCCATGCATTGCCTTCGGTATAATCCCCTCCGGAAGTTCCGGCATGTGATAATCTGAAAGGATCAAAAGGATCTCTCCATTTGCCTTGTGAATCTTTTCCTCGCATGAGTTTGGTTGCCGGATCAAATAGGGATGTATATGCGCGGGCTCTTTGAGAAAAGAAATCATAATCTTCCTTTTTTCCTAATGCTTTTGCCATCTGTGCCACGCAATAGTCATCATAGCAACTTTCTAAAGTTCTGGAAACCGATTCTTCAGGAACAAGATCGAAAGGATAATATCCATACTGATTGTATGTTTCCCAATCAGACTTGGGATGAGACTCTAATGATGATTTCCTGATTGCTTCGTAAGCTCTTTCCGGGTCAAAACCTTTATACCCTTTCAGATATGCCTCTACAATAACGGGTATAGCATGGTTGCCAATCATACAATGGTTTTCTTTGCCCCATAAAGCCCATATAGGTAAATAACCTTGTATATCACAATGAGATAACATTGAATTGACAAATCCATTGACTTTCTCTGGCACTAAAAAGGTATATAGAGGATGAGCGGCACGATAAGTATCCCACAAGGATAAGGTAGAATAGTATTCTCCTATGGGAGAATGGAGGATGCTGTCATTAGCCCCCCTGTATCTTCCATCCACATCGGTTATATTATTGGGTTGGATACACAAGTGGTAAATGGAAGTGTAGAAATTTACTTTTTGCTCTTCTGTGCCCGATACGTCTATACGTGATAATAAATTGTTCCAGGCTTCGGTAGCTTGAGTCTTCACCTTCTCAAAGTTCCAGTCCGGATTTTCTTTTTCCAATGCTTCCTGTGCGCCTTCTATACTGACAGTAGACAGTCCGACTTTTACTTGAACGCTTTCTCCTTGTTTTAAATCGAATGAAAGAAGAAGGCGTTTGGCTTTTTCCCCTTTCTGGGGTTGAAGTCCCTTAACTGCCATATAGGGTTTATCGAATTTGATGACATAGAAGAATTCTCTTTCTACCCACATCTTTACCCTGTTCTTTCCGGCAATGCTATGTTGATCTAAAAGTTGCATTTCTGCATCTATTACATGAGTTCGTAGCTGCTCGTCCTTACTTACAATTCCACTTTGAAGGTCTACCAGAATGTGTGCCGGTCCTTCTTTTCTGAAAGTATAGCGATGCATGGCCGTACGCTGTGTCGCAGTCAACTCTACATCCACCTCAAAATCAGATAAAACTACCGAATAATATCCTGGATAAGCTTTTTGATGCTCTTTATCATATCGACTTTTATATTTGCCATTTTGTATATTACCACAAAATGGCAGGATTAATATATCTCCTAAGTCGGGACATCCCGTACCATTCAAATGGTTTTGGGAAAATCCCATGACAGAGTCATCCTCGATATTAAAGCCGGAGCAATATCTCCACGAACCATTTCCACTTTCCGGGCTTACCTGTATCATTCCGAATGGTACACAAGCTCCCGGAAATGTATGGCCATTATCTGCATTACCAATAAAAGGATTCACATAACAGCAATAATCCTGTTCAACATTACTACATCTTATGCTCAGAAAGCATACTCCAACTATAGCAAATACCCACCAAAAACATTCCTTTATTCTCATTTAATTTATTTTTTAAATAGTGACTTTACAAAATCAGTATTATTTCCCCAACGTTTATTGGGAGACTTTCCTAACTCCAGAGTCAAATCTCCACCTTGCATGATTTCGTCATAGCTCAACCAGCTTCTATTTAAGATTTTGCCGTTTAAAACTGCTTTCTGAATATAGAGGCACTCTGCATCAGGACGATTTACATGGATTTTAAATTCCTGTTGAGAGGTTGGATGCAATGTGACCGTATCAAAGACCGGAGCACTTATCCAATAATAGGGTACACCTGGGCAGACTGGAAATAATCCTATGGAGGACAGTACAAACCAGGAAGACATGGTTCCTGCATCGTCATCCATTTCTTTCAAATATCCTCGTGGGATGGTAGTGAAGATTTTACCAATATAAGGTTTTTCCCATTTTTCATGTGTCCCGTAATAATTAGTGGTAGGTTCAAGTAATATCTGACGGACTAACTTTTGCGTTTTCCATGGTTCCCCAAGGTAATAATATAGAAATGGAACATGTATATCAGGTTGATTCCCCATGTTGAATAAATTATTCTCAAAGAAATAATCTAATTCACTCAAAACCTTTTTCTTGCTGCCCAAAGTAGAAATCACCCAATCGAAATCATGAGGTACGAACCAACGGTATTGCCATATAGTACCTTCATACAAACCGTCACCGTGCATTATATCTGAAGTAGAACCAATGTTCTTAAATTTCTGTAACCATATTGGCCTATAGTCTTTAGAACGTGAAGAGAATTCTTTTTTTAACTCTTTATTACCCATTTTCCCTGCGAGTTCGGAAACTCCCCAGAAATCATATCCTCGTTCCAATGCTTTGTCAGGTGAATCATTGGAGATGTCTTCCGCCTCTTTTAGCATCAATGGAAGTAGTTCATCGAGAGAACCATCAAACATTCCTTTTTGCAATGCATCTAAAATCGTGATAATAGAGTGCTCTGTACGTGTTGTCAAAAACGGTTCCGTTTTCGTTGCAGAGCGGGGCTTACCTTGTTTGTATAACTCTGCAAGTGAGGAAATCATCTGTTTGTATTCTGTGGGACAAACAATAGACAGCAGAGGATATTTTGTTCGGTAGGTGTCCCAAATGGACCAACCATGATAATAGGGTAACTGCTGGTTTTTATATACTTTTCCATCACTTCCCCTGTAACTGCCGGAATAATCATTGATTGTGAAAGGAGTTTGGCAAGCATGATAGAGCCGTGTATAAAATGATGTCTTTAAGTCTTCATCAGGAGTCTCTACTTGTATGTGCCCCAATAAATTTCCCCAGTTGGCACGTGCATTGGCGCGTACTTGCTCGAAAGACAGGTCCGAGCATTCTTGTTTGAGATTCGCTTCAGCTTCTTCTGCACTGACGGAGGATAATCCTATTTTTAGTATAATTTGTTCATTAGGCTCTGTCTGGAACTTCCATAGCAATTCAGAATCGTTGTTTTCCGGTTTACAGGCAGATTTATCTTTCTCAATATAATAATAAAATTTGTAACTACCTAAATCGCAAGTGCAGGCGGAACGCACGAATCCCCTTACTGCATTGTTTCCTACAATATTATGCTCTTCGGCGATATGTTTACCATAAGAATGTTTAAAATCTATTTTTATGCCTGCTGCCTCTGTAGACGGATAAGTAAAACGATAGATAGCGGCAGTCCTGCCTGTAGTAATTTCAACTTTAAGCTGATTATCTAAAGTTATGCTATAATATCCAGGAACTGCTACTTCCGAAGCTTTATTCATCTTTTGGGGCTTGCATGATGTTCCGACAAAAGGTGTTATCAACAGATTTCCTCCGACACCTATGCAACCTACTCCAGACATCCTAGTCTGTGAGAATCCCTTTAACTGCTGTGCTTGATAATCATAACCTCCATTTCCACGAGGCATCGTTTCTGGTCCCGGTTTAATCATTCCAAACGGAATGGTTGCGGATGGGTCGGTTTGTCCATGATCATCGGAAGTGCCAATGAAAGGATTTACAAAAGAGGTTTGTTGAGCTTGAACCATAGAAAGGGACAAGCATAATACTAATATTACACTGAAGTATTTCATATTAAATGTTTTATAAATAAAAGAGGGTTTCAAAAGAAATGCAAACTCTTAAAACCCTCATTTTAGAAAAGTAGAATCAATCTTTTAGTCCAGGAACTATCAGGAGTTCATTATCTGGTATCGGGAAATAATAGAATTCTTCGCTTAATGTTAAATTGGGATTTAAAGAAAGCTCGGCTGCATCTCTATAATTTTTTTGCAAATGAAGAATCTCATGTCTTTGCATGGTAAAGAAACGCCCCATACAGCTATGTTCCATACCTGCGGTTTCCCACCGTCTCTCATCCAGAACAGCTTTTTGGAAGTATGCCTTAGTTACATCCTTTGAGATGAGTGGGACTCCTGCTCTTTTTTGTACTCTCCACATGCAGTCAAATGCTAAATCATCAATATTCTTGCTTCCATAAGCAACCGCTTCAGCATACAGTAGTAAAATATCAGCATATCTAAATATCATTCTGGTTTTCCCGCTTGCACTTGAAATCCCTTTAGTTTCGTAATACCCGTCATTATAATTAAATACCCAGTCCGAGCTTTCTATGTTCTTCTTCCAATAAGGATGTTTCTGATTGGTTGCGGGGTCATCCCAATCCAATAAAGGATAACGTCCTGTTTCCGGATTACGTTCCTGTCCGGTCATCGTCACTTTAGTCAAGAACCAGGCATCTTTACGTATTCCTTCCGGCATACTTCTGAAAAATTCCAATTCAACCATATAGTCACACCATCCACCGGACTCCTCGGGTAATTCGCTTTTAGGACCAGAGAAATAGTTTTTTGTTTTGTTATGGAACTCTCCGAATACTATTTCTTTGGAGTAATTAGCCTCCGGTTCTTTAGTCAATGTGCGTATATCCGGCTCTAATATATAACCATAAGTAGCTTCATTCTCAATAATTTCTTTATATTTTGCAGCTGCCTTATCATAATATTCTGCTCCCTTTTTCAGAGGCCAGCCTGCTTCTGTCATATATACAGAGGCTAACAAAGCTTTTGCAGCGCCTTTGTTAGGAGCTACATTGATTCCGTTCTGAAAATAGGGTGCTATCTTATGATTATCCGGCAACATTCTTTCTGCCGTTAATGCATCCGATTCTATTAATTCATATATTTTCTGCACATCTGCTTTGGGGGTATTGTAATCTATCTCATTCTCTGTAACCAGAGGTATACGTCCCCAAATACGTACAAGCATAAAATAGTTTAATGCTCTCAGGAAATAGGCTTGTCCCAGTCTCGGCTCCAGAAAAGATTTCTCAACCGGTGTTCTTTCTGCATTATTAATCACATAATTACAAGCTTTGATTGTCTGATAATAGAGTTGATACATTTCAAGAATATCAGTGTTTCCTGAATTGAAATTAAACCGGTCATATTCCGAGAAACGCGACTTATTACCACCACTATGCGCTGTCACATCATCTGCACACCACACATAAATAGCTCTGAAGACGCGGGCGTTAGTCTGGTAATATTTGTTATACATTCCAGTTATAGCCATATCCAAATCTTCCGGACTTGAGAAGAAAGAAGAAGGAGTAAGCTTGCCACGAGGGTCTTCTTCTAGGAAATTGTCACAAGAGCATAAAGCAAATAATAATATGCTATAAATCAATATATTTTTCATTTTACATCTATTTTATTGGTTAAACTAAAATGAGAATCCAAGCCCCAAAGTAAATGTTCTTGGCAATGGGTATGAACCGCCATCAACGCCTGCATTAATGTCACTATTACCTCCATTGCTTGTGATATCCATTGTTCCTTCCGGATCATATCCTGTGTAAGAAGTGATCGTAAATAAATTTTGAGCACTCAGAGAGATTCTGACATCTGCAAATTTTGTTTTTGCTCTGGGAATTGTATATGCAATGCTTACATTCTTTAATCTTAGATAATCAGCCTTTTCGAGATATTGGGCAGTTTCAAATCTGGAATTGATTGTTGAACTAAACGGATTCGGTATCTTTGTATTTTGGTTTTCGGGGGTCCATCTGTTATAATAACCTTCTTTAGAGGTGATGAAACGTGAATCACTGATACCTTCATTGGTGAGATAGCGTGATAAATTCAAACGGTCAGCTCCTAGTGAACCCTGGAAGAATAAGTTGAAATCTAAATTCTTCCATTTGATAGTATTGCTCCATCCTAATATTACATCAGGAAATGCCTGCCCGATAATATCTGCATCATCAGATTCCAATTTGTAATTCACGTTTTTCTCTTTAAATTTATTATCTCCTGGTTTTTGTCCCCATTTAGCTGCTTCGTCTGCTTCGTCAGTGCGCCATAAACCTTCCCAAATGTATCCGTAGATGCTACCTAGCGGTTTTCCTACTTGCAGTACAGCTGTATTGAGAGAAGCTTGGTCTAATTTTGTTCCCGGATGCAACCTCGTTTCATCTCCTAAGCTGACGACTTCATTCTTTGAGTAGGATACATTGAATGTACTTTCCCATACTAAATTCTTGCTTTGAATGGGGATTCCGGTTAAGGAGAACTCAAGACCTCTGTTTTTCACTTCACCAAGATTTACCCAAGTGGTTCCTCCGCCATCATAGTAAGGTATAGGTTTCTTCAGCAATAAGCCCGTCGTATTCTTTTGATATACGTCTATATTTGCCAGAATTCTGTTATTTGCAAATGCCATATCTAAACCTAAATCATATTGAGTGGTTTTTTCCCATGTCAGATTGGGAGTGGCAGGTCCGGAAACTCCGTATCCGGGGTAATCACTTGTACCTCCCCAACCATACTTTGATTCAGCTAAAAGTCCTAAAGTAGAATAAGCACCAATAGCTTGGTTACCGGTATTACCCCAGCTCATTCTCAGTTTCAGGACATCGAAGATATTGAGATTCTTTATAAAAGATTCTTCTGACATTCTCCAGGCAACGGCAACTGATGGAAAATTCCCCCATTTATTCTTACCTTGGAATTTGGAAGAGCCATCCCGTCTGATAGTCGCGGTCAGCAGATACCTATCCTTGAACTGATACATAGCACGTCCCATAAATGAAACCAATGAAGAGCGTGAGAATGAATTGCTGAACAGGTTCATATTTCCTAAACTCAAATTCCAGAATTCAACGGATTCTGTTCTTAGATTGGCGACTTCATTAGACAACCCTGTAGTTGTTGATTGTGATAACTCCATTGCTCCCATGAGGTTCAACTTATGGTCTTTCCATTCTCTCACATAGTTTATTTGATTTACATTATACCAGTCAAAACTGTCGTTCTGATTATTGTTTGCAGAATTGTTCTGAGCACGTAAATCGTTTGCATTGGATTTCATCCAACGATTTTTGTAGTCTTTGTAATGAGCGGCACCCTGGAAATTCATACTCAAGCCTTTAACAGGTAGTTGCACCATAAACTGTAGATTTGCAGCTAGGTAGTTGGTGTAGCTTTCATCCAAGTCCTGAGTCAATCGACCATAAGGATTGTCCTTGGTTGAGTTGATATTATCTCTCAGCCAGTTTCCTTCTTCATCTTTCAATTTTAAAGTAGGGCTATAGGTAATTGCATCTGCTATAATGGTTCCAACTCCACCACGCGGACCGTTTTTATTTGTTTTCCGTCTTACGGCATTCATATCTAAGTTCATCTTCAACCAATTAGTGACGTCGGCAGTTATGTTAGACCTTAAACTGAATTTCTGGCTTTTCGATTCCTTCAAAATACCTTCTATGTCCATCATATTCATAGATACTAAATATTGAAGTTTCGGAATACCTCCTGAAATGGATAGTTTGTAGTTCTGGGTGTGAGCTGTTCTAAACATTAAATCCTGCCAATCCGTACCACCATTCTTTTTCCACTGGTTGATTTCATCTTGAGAAAAGAAGTCTTGAGTTGCTCCTTTTTCCCGACGATATTCATTGTAAAATTCGGCATACTCGCTTGCACTTAATAAATCCAGCTTTTTAGCAATAGTAGATATTGATTGTTCTGTCTCCAGATGGATATTTGTCTTGCCTTCAGCTCCTCTTTTGGTAGTAACTAATATTACTCCGTTTGCACCGCGAGAACCATAAATAGCAGTTGCCGAAGCATCTTTCAAGACTTCTATTGATTGTATGTCATTTGGAGCCAGATTGTTGAATAAGTCTGTATTAGGTACTCCGTCCACAATATAAAGTGGGGAATTTCCACCATAAATGGAGTTTGCACCGCGTATACGGATTTGGGTACTCTGCTCCGGTGCACCGGAATTTGTTATGACAACAACACCGGGGATTCTTCCGCTTAAAGCTTGATCCAGTCGCGTCATTGGTTGATCCTTTATATTCTTTTGTGAAATGGAGGATACCGAACCTGTCAGATCTGATTTCTTCACGGTTCCGTAGCCGATTACAACCACTTCGTCAAGCATTTCCATGTCTTCTTGTAGAACAATGGCAATATGCTTACCGGTGACTTTTGTGGTTTGAGCTTTATAACCGATGAATGAAATCTGAAGAGTGTTTCCTTGTGAAGCCTGAATGGCAAATTTGCCATCTATATCTGTAATCGTACCTATTGATTTACCTACTACACTGACATTTGCGCCTATAACCGGTTCTCCTTTTACGTCAGTCACTATTCCTGTTACTTTTTCCTGTTGCTGCATCCGGTCCAACAGACTATTATTTTTCGAT
The DNA here is from genome assembly GCF_003471885.1 of Bacteroides sp. AM16-24. Taxonomy (NCBI): domain Bacteria; kingdom Pseudomonadati; phylum Bacteroidota; class Bacteroidia; order Bacteroidales; family Bacteroidaceae; genus Bacteroides; species Bacteroides sp. AM16-24. The sequence continues at coordinate 8,445 of NZ_QRKI01000013.1, read as the reverse complement.
AAAATGATATAATCGTTCTCGAATTTATAGCCAATTCCTACTTCTGCCAACGTTTCTTTCAAATACGAAGATACCTTAGCAGATTTGTTTTGTATAGTAACCTGACGATTGGTATCTATTTCGCGATTGCTATATACAACTAAATAATCTGTTTGCTTTTCTATTTCTTCTATTAACTGACCTACAGATATAGAATTAGAAGGAAAGGAAATGATTGAATTTTGTGCTTCCGTATTTACTGCCAGTAATTGGAATGCACAAGCGAATAGCAAGAATAAAGAGATTCTCATAATTCTAAAATAATCTTTAAAGCTTTGATTTTGGACAATAAAGAGTGATAACAAAGGATTTATTTTCATATCTTTGTATTTAGAGTGAATACTAAAAAAAATGTTTTCTGGTGTTTACTTTCTCCGGGCGACAGGTGGTGGTGTACTTGTCGCCTTTTTTAATATAATTCTATGTCTTCATATGGATAATATATTAAAGGTTAAACAATCGTATTATTTCAAGGTGATCACGTTCTTCTCTTTATTTATTTCAATCTTAAAATGATGTATTTTCTGAATGGTATATAAGATCTTTTCTATTCCATCCCTTTGACGGAACTTACACGTATAGCAAATATCTTGTAATTTGGGATTTGCGATATTGATTGTGACATCATAATATAATTCCAATTTGCGAACAATCTCGACCAAGCGTTCATTGTTAAAACTGTAAATGCCGTTTCGCCACAACAGCATATCAGGATTTTTTATATTACTGACTGTCAACTTCCCATCTTGTGCGATGCTTTCTTCATTAGGTCTTAATATCACTTGTTTACTCTTGTAGAATACTTGAACAGCACCTTCAATTAGGCTTGTCTTTATTTGTTTTGTATCCGGATAGCTGTACACGTTGAACTTTGTTCCTAATACTCGTATTTTCGCATCTTGAGCAGTCACAATGAAAGGTTTTTCTTTGTCTTTGGATACTTCAAAGAAAGCTTCACCCGTAATGGAAACAATTCTCTCTTTTCCATAAAAATGTGAGGGATAAATCAGGGTGGACTGGGCATTTAGCCAGACAATAGTACCATCTTGTAGAGTTATGCAAGCACGTTGCCCCGCCGGTACATATAAAGTATTGGTTTGCGCTTGGAGGTCATCTTGCAGCTGATGTGACATGTGCCAAACGGATAACTGATATGTACTTATAATTAGGATGAGTATTGCTGCTGCATATTTCATCGTTTTCACTAACCAAATATGCATTTTTTTGCTTCTTATCCGTTTCAGAAAATGTTGATAGCCTGTTTTTCCTTCTTCCTTATCTTCTGTGTGAGAAGATAAATTCAGTAACGCCTGCATATTCTGATACTCGGCAAACTGCTTTTTCAATTCCTCGTTTTTTTCTATCTCACGAAGAAGTAGCAATCTCTCATTGGCTTCCAGACCATTTTGGAAATATTTTAGTATACGTTCATCCATCTTTTTATGACTTAATTCACAATATAGACGGATGTAGAAAAAGAATCCGCTAAGAGAAAATCATTTTTTTATTCTGCTTACAAATAATACAGGAAGATAAAGAGTGGAAAGTAGTCTTTTAATTCATTTCGTAGTTTCTTATAGGCAATCCCCATCTGAGTTTCAACTGTATTAATTGAAATATTCATCTCTTCTGCTATTTCTTTTTGTTTTTTGCCTTCCAGCTTACTTTTCAGGAATATCTCCCTACATCTTTCAGGGAGTGAATTCATTGCTTTAGAAAGCAATTGTTCTACATCGTCTTTTTCAAAAATCCCTTCATCTAATTCTCCTAAAGAATAATATTTTATTTGTAGGGTCAATCTATACTCTTCTTGCATTTTATCTTCGATTTCTTTCTGCACTATTTTATGTCGGAGAAAGTCGATGCATCGGTTTTTTATAGAAGTAAATAAATAAGCCAGGATATTGATAGGTAATGGCAATAGTTCTTTTTTCTCCCAGAAATCGAGGAAAACATCTTGCACTATATTCTCCGCATCTTCATCCGACAAGACATATTCTCGGGCAAAACGTTTCATTTTTGAGAAATAAGAAAGATAAATCTGTTCAAAATCAATATGTTGTTTCTCTAGTATCACCTTTCATTTTTTAGATTACGGGAGCAAATATAATAAGTTTAGAATGATAAGCAACTCATAAAATGAGTTTTTTCTCTTATTATCCTTTTTAGGAGTAAATTCTAATTTACTTAATTGGGGTCAACAATAGTGAAACAACTGTGCTGATTTAAGGCTAAACCGACTAAAACAACTGGCCTATAACTAGAGGAGTATTACAAGGAAAAAGGCTGTATTTCCTTAGAAATCAGCCTTTTTCTTTGTGGACCAGCCTGGGCTTGAACCAGGGACCTCCAGATTATGAGAACGATAAGATGATATTCTGCGATAGCTTGTTATCGCAATTTTTATTGAAATTCAACCAGTTACGTATTTCTCTATTTCCTATGGAACTCACTAAATCCCCCTAACTGAAACCGTTTGTTTACGCATTGTTTACGCAGAATTAGGGAGTGAATGTTGCCATCAAATCCATTTGACTATAGCATCTCAGCATGTAATGTTAATTAATACCTCATATTTTACCCAAGCCTTGGAGTTGTCGCAAATAATTTATAATTTTGCGACAAACAGAACGTGATGGCAAGCATAGAAGAGAATATTTTGACAGCTATTAAAGCCAAAGGAAGAGGAAGCATCTTCTTTCCTTCTGATTTTACGTCATACGGTGAAGTAAAGGCTATTGGCAAAAGTCTTGAACGACTGACTGCAAAAGGTGATATCATCCGTTTGGCAAGAGGTATATATTTATATCCTGAGATTGATACGGTCTTGGGACTTGGCATATTGATGCCATCCATAGAACAGATTGCTGAGATGATAGCCCGCAGGGATAAGGCACGTATTGTGCCGACTGGTATTTATGCGCTGAACAAATTGGGTATATCTACTCAAGTGCCTATGAATATTGTTTATCTGACAGACGGTGCACCACGCAAGGTAAGCCTTGGAAATGGTCGTTCGATACAGTTCAAATACACGACTCCCAAGAATCTTTCATTCACAAATTCACTTGCAATGCTGGTTACGTTTGCCCTAAAAGAAGTAGGGAAAGATAATATAACCGACGATATAGCCAAGCAAATTAAGAATGTGCTTCAGAAAGAGCAAAAAGAGAACGTGCTGGCAGATGAGGCACTTATGCCAGCATGGATAAGAACCTTTACAAGACAAGCGTATGAATAATTATTTCCAACTATCCAAGGAACAACAGCAAATGGTGTTTACCCAAACAGCCAATAAAACAGGCTTGCCTGTACAAGCTGTAGAAAAGGACTTATGGGTAACGGCAGTATTACAAATGGTATTCTCATTACCTATAGCAGACCATCTTGTATTCAAGGGCGGAACATCTCTTAGTAAGGTATGGAAAGTGATACGACGTTTTTCCGAAGACATAGACTTGGCCATTGACCCGTCCATTTGGGGATTTGAGGGAGATTTGACGAAAAAGCAAATCAAACGGCTACGTAAGGCTTCTTCCATCTTTGTGCGTGACGAACTTTGCCAGTCATTACAAAGGGCGGTTACTGAAACAGGTATGGAGAAATGGCTGTTAGTGGAAGCTGCCCCTGACGGTGAAGGTGATGGGACATACCCGGAGCCAAGAGTGATACACATTCGTTACAGGTCTCTTTTCGATGAAGATTTACCTTATTTGCATTCAGAGGTAAAACTGGAGGTTGGTGCTCGTTCCTTGCTCGAACCCACAGCAGAAGCAACGGTAACAAGCATTGTAGAAGACGCATTACCTATTAGCACGATAGTTAAGCAGGTTGTGATACCCACAGCCTTGGCAGAGAAAACATTCTTAGAAAAGGCATTTTTATTGCATGAACTTTTTTCATCTCAAACTTCAAGAGAAGCCAATCGCAAATCCCGCCATCTGTATGACTTGGCACAAATGATGAGCACTGACATTGCGACACGGGCGATTGCCAACGATGAACTTTGGAATACAATCCACCATCATCGTGAATTATTCACAAGCATGAGTGGGGTGGATTATACTCCCGACATTCGCAAACGCATAAGGTTGCTACCTCCCGATGATGTTATGGACGATTGGTACAACGATTACAAGGACATGCAATCGTCTATGATATATGGAGAGAAACCATCGTTCGAAGAATTGATAGAAAAAATGAGAGAATTAGAAAATCTATTTCATAATACTAAACACTAAAAATATTGATAAAATGAGATATTGTTTTTCTGGTCACGAATCATTTCCTTGTAAGTCTATGTGGCTAAAGAAGGGATATGATTATTTGGTTGACCGTAATAGATTTACAGACCCTGATGCTGTCGTAAAACTCGGTGTCGGCAAAAACATGGTTCAATCAATTAGATTTTGGCTGAGGGCATTTGGTCTTTTGAATGATGACGAGGCAACGGAGATTGCTCATTATCTCTTTGATGATAGAGATGGAAGAGATCCTTATGCCGAAGATAACGCCACCCTATGGATTCTTCACTATATGTTAGTAGTGACAGCGGTTTCAAGTATTTATCGTCTGTTTTTTGTTGACTTGCAACGTGAGAAGAAAGAGTTTGATAAAGAACAAGTTCTTTCATTTATCAAAAGAAAGTGCAATGTACCTGAACAAAAAAACGTGTTTAATGAAAATACTGTAAAGAAGGACATAAGAGTGCTTTTGCAGAACTATCTTGCACCGACAAGTCCGAAAGGATACGAAGAATATGCGAGTATTTTGTTAGAATTAGGTCTTCTCCGTGAGAACGAAGGAAAGTATTCATTCAATGAAATTTCTATAGAGCAAGTTAATCCTTTGATTATTCTATTTGCATTGGTTCATATAGCCGGAGAGGACAAAACAGTTTCTTTTGATAAGTTACAAGAACTATCATTGATATTCTGCATTCCCACTTCTTCTTTCTTGATGGTAGTACGCTCGCTAAGTGAACAATACCCCAAAGAAATTAGCTACACAGATAATAGCGGAATTAGAAATGTACAATTTCTCCAGAAATTAAATATACTTGAAGTGCTGAATAGATATTATAACAACGATGAAATTTAATTTATCTATAAACATAAGCCAAGGCGTGAGCGATAATTTCAATTACATCGTTACGCCCAATGCACAAAAGGTGTATGGCAATATAGTCGATAGCTTCCAATCAGGAATTCACTCATTCTTGATAATTGGAACATACGGAACAGGAAAATCTAGTTTCCTAATGGCTTTAGAACAAGACCTACTCAACAATAAATCAAAATTGGTATCGGAAAGAAGCGTTTTTGCAGATGCCAAGAGTTTTGAGTTTATGAATATCGTAGGAGACTATTCATCTCTTTCGACGTTGTTATCAAAGGAGCTGTCAATTGCTCCTTCCGATGATAGCAAAAACGTTTTTAGTACACTGACAAGGTATTTGATAAAATTAAAGGATCAGAATAAATTCTTGTTTATTTTCATTGATGAATTTGGCAAGATACTTGAACATGCAGCCAACAATAATCCAGAAAAAGAACTATATTTTTTACAGACATTAGCAGAGTTTGTTAATGTTTCATCTCGAAATGTAATACTTATTACCACACTTCACCAAAATTTTGGATCCTATGCTCACAAACTTACAGAAACTCAAAGAAATGAGTGGTTAAAGGTAAAGGGGCGTTTTAAAGAATTGGTTTTCGCAGAGCCAGTAGAACAACTATTGTTTTTGGCAGCCGAAAGTCTAACCAAATCAAAGACAATGACAGATAATGCCAAAGAGAATTTCCTTGAAATATTTTCGTTGGCAAAGAAAAATAAAATCATATCAGAGTCGCTGACAGTCAGAACGTCTAAGATGCTATATCCATTGGATGCGGTAGCTGCTTCATGCTTGACACTGGCTATTCAACGGTATGGGCAGAATGAGAGAACACTATTTTCTTTCTTGCATGACACTGCATCCAACTCAATAAACAGTTTTCTCCCAAATGACACAACGACTTATAACTTGGCTGTTGTCTATGATTATGTCATATATAACTTCTACACAGCTTTGGCGGAAACAAATCTTGACTCTACCAACTGGCGTGCTATTCGTGTTGCCATAGAACGAGTAGAAAGCGGAATCATTAATAAGAACAACATCGATGATGCACTTAAAATTGTTAAGTCTATCGGTTTGCTTAACTTGTTCTATAATGGTGTGGTCGTTGATTTAGCATTCTTGGAGACTTACGCTTTAAAGGCATTGGGCATAAAGAATCCAAGAGGTATTATTGAGAAATTGACCGCGAACAAGATTATTCGTTTTGCTGCATATAAATCTCAATTCATTTTATTTGAGGGTACAGATATAAATATTGAAGATGAACTATATAAGGCAGCCACAATTGTACCTGTACCAAAGTTGGTCGCAGCAGAAATTGCTCCTTATGTAAAGAAAACCGTTGTCGTAGCATCTGCCTCATACTATAGGACTGGAACTCCTCGTTATTTCCAGTATGTAGTTTCTAATGAACCATATGATGTAGAACCAACAGGTGACGATGATGGCTTTATAAACCTGATTTTCCCTTTAGAGGATATTAAAGATTGCATATTGAAGTTGTCTGCGAGTTCAGGCAAAGCCATAGTCTATGCCTACTTTAATGATACAGAAAAAATTGTCAGACACCTATATGAAATAAAGAAGCTGCAATATCTCCTTGATAATGTGGTGTTGGAAGACCGAATCGCAAAAGGAGAGATACTTAAGCAACAGTCCTTTGAGGCGCAATTACTTAATGAAGCTATTAATAGTTGCGTTGAAATGCCCAATGGTCAGGTTGAATGGTTTTTCAATGGAGAACAACAGATAATAAAGAGTCGAAAAGATTTCAATAAACTTCTGTCTACTGTTTGCGATGTAGTATATAATGAAACACCTATCATCAGAAATGAATTATTTAACAAGCAGAAAATAAGCTCGGCAATTTCTTTGGCAAGAGTGAACCTGTTAGATGCAATGATTGAGCATTGGCAAGAAGAAGATTTTGGATTTTCTCCAACCCAATATCCGCCTGAGCGTACTATATACAATACATTGTTTAAGAGTTCCGGAATCCATCGCCAAAACGAAGATGGATTGTGGATCTTAGGAGAGCCAATTACTCCAAATCTTCAATCGCTATGGACTGTTTGCTCTGATTTTTTAGCAAAAAGTACAGAGAAAGCCTTTAAACTGTCAGATTTAGTAAAGACATTAAAAATGCGTCCATACAAATTGAAACAAGGTGTCATAGACTTCTGGTTGCCCATCTTTTTATTTGTAAGGCAACAGGAGTTTGCGCTTTATAATGGCGAAACATTTGTTCTGAATATTAATAAAGAATTGTTTGAGCTATTGCAGAAACGCTTGAATGACTTTACGATAAAAGCTTTTGATGTTAACGGTATCAAATTGGAGTTATTCAATAAATACAGAGAATTCCTGAATAAAGAGCGTGGAGAAACCATAACATCCAATTCTCTTATGGATACAATCCGCCCATTCTTCAACTTTTATAACGGCTTGAACAAATATGCCAAGACTACTCGTAAATTTGATTACGATGTGACCGCAAAATTTAGAGATGTTTTAGCAACAGCAAAAGACCCATGCAAAGCATTTCTTGAAGATATACCAGCAGCTTTGGGCTACAATGATTTTCATAATGAAGAATTTGCTGCTCAGTATTTGCAGCTTATCAAAACCGCTGTTCACGAATTGGTTATCTGTTATGATTTGTTTATAGATCGTATTGAAGATGCTGTGGTAGGATATTTAGGACTGCCTCACGACTATATAAAATATAAAGAGATTTTGGTTCAGCGTTATTCAAGTATAAACAAAGGATTGTTAACAACTAAATCTAAATCATTTTTGGATAGAGTCCTTGCTCCATCTGATAATAAGCGTGAGTTTTATGAGAAAATAGGTTTGGTGGTATTCGACCGTAAAATAGAATCTATAGAAGATAAAGAAGAAGCTTTGTTTTTATCGAATCTTACACACTTGTTTGGAGAACTAGAACGATATACAGCGTTCAATGAAGTTAATAATGAAACTGACGAAGTGGCATTTAACTTTGAATTGGCGACTAGCAAAGGTGATTTCAAATCAAGTAGGACTTATCGTCTTCCTAAAGTAAAACTTGCAGAAGTTGCAGAAATTGAAAATAGGATACAAACACTATTATCTGGTAACGATGAGCTAGATGTTTGTATATTGCTCAAAATGTTGAACGAAAAATTGCGATAAATATGGTACGACACATATTGGGTATATCAGGAGGCAAAGACAGTGCAGCATTAGCTGGAAAATCCAGTGTAAGCTGCCCCCTAAAACCAAGCGATTCTACCCCCTTA